>NZ_JBEZZB010000017.1:0-91494 GCF_040638955.1 Actinoplanes sp. NPDC024001 | reverse complement strand
CGGCGGCGGCGCTTGATGGATTTACCCGACCTGAGAAGCGTCACGACGTGTCAGGGCGCACCTCGCTCCGATCGACCGCGCCCAGCGCCGAGGTCAGCGCCGCCGCCAGCGCCGCAGCGACCTCGCCGCCGCTGCTGTTACGGTTCGCGCCGCCGGCCACACCCCGGCCGAGCACGGCGCCCTCGGCGGTCGCGACCACACACCGCGTGGTCGTGGCACCCGCATCGACCCCGACCACCATCGTCTTCATGAGTGAAGAATATTGACCGCCGACGCCGAGCAAAGGAAGCTTTTTTCCATGACAGCTGAAACGGTGGTACGAGCTCGCGGTTTGCTGCCGTCACTGTCCCCGGCCGAACAGCGGGTCGCCCAGGTGATCATCGACGAGGCGGCCACCGCCTCCCGGCTCACCATCACCGACCTCGCCGAGCGCGCCGGCTCCAGCGAGAGCACGGTGATCCGGTTCTGCCGGGCGATGGGCTTCGCCGGTTACTCCGAGCTGCGGCTGACCCTGGCCGCCGAGGCCGGCCGCGCGATCGAGCCGGACGAGCCGGTGGGCAGCGACATCAGCGAGGGCGACGAGCTCGCCCAGGTGGTCAAGAAGATCGCCTTCGCGGACGCCCGCGCGGTCGAGGAGACCGCCTCGCAGATCGACATCACGGTCCTCGAACAGGTCGTCGACCTGGTCGCCGGCGCCCGCCGGGTGGACATCTACGGCGTCGGCGCGAGCGCCTTCGTGGCCACCGACTTCCAGCAGAAACTGTTCCGCATCGGCCGGGTGGCGTACGCGTGGAGCGACACCCACCTGGCCCTGACCAGCGCCGCCCTGCTCGACGACCGGGACGTGGCGTTCGGCATCTCGCACACCGGCACCACCAGCGACACCATCGACGCTTTCACTCTGGCCGGGCAGCGCGGGGCGCACACCGTCGCGCTGACCAACTTCCCCAAGTCGCCGATCACCCGGGTCGCCGACCTGGTGCTGACCACCGCGGCCCGCGAGACGACCTTCCGCTCCGGCGCGATGGCCAGCCGCCTCGCCCAGCTCACCGTCATCGACTGCGTGTTCGTCGGCGTCGCCCAGCGCACCTACCAGCAGACCCGCACGGCGCTGGACTCCACGTACGCGGCGGTCAGCGGCCGGCGCATCGGCACCGACCGGAGGCGCGGGTGAGGCCCGTCGACGAGGTCCCGCTGTCCCGGACCGAGCAGCGTAATCCGCGCAGCGCCGCGATCGACCGGATGACCACGCTGGACCTGCTCCACCTGATCAACGCCGAGGACTGCGAGGTACCGGTCGCGGTCGCCGGGGTGCTGCCCGACCTCGCCATCGCGGTCGAGCTGGCGGTGACGGCGCTCGCCGGCGGATACCGGGTGCACTACGTCGGCGCCGGCACGTCCGGGCGCATCGCGGTGCTCGACGCGGCGGAGCTGATCCCCACGTTCGGGCTGGAGCCGGGCCGGGTGGTGGCGCACATCGCCGGGGGCCCGCGGGCGCTCACCCACCCGTCCGAGGCCGCGGAGGACGACGAGGAGGCCGGGGCGGCGGCGGCTCAGGACGTCGTGGAGGGCGATCTGGTCGTCGGGGTCACGGCCAGCGGGCGTACGCCGTACGTCCGGGCCGCTCTGACCGTGGCGCGCGCTCGCGGCGCGCGCACCGTGCTGGTGTCGGCGAACCCGGCGTCGCCGATCGCCGCCGGCGTCGACGTGCACGTCGCGCCGGACACCGGGCCGGAGGTGCTCACCGGGTCCACCCGGATGAAGGCCGGCACCGCGCAGAAGCTGGTGCTCAACGCGTTCTCCACGGCGACCATGGTGCGGCTCGGGCGCACCTACTCCAATCTGATGACCGACATGCTGGCCAGCAACGCCAAGCTGCGCGACCGTCAGCTGCGCATTCTGGCCGAGGCGACCGGCGCCGACCTGACCAGCTGCCGGGATGCGCTGCTCACGGCCGGCGGCGACGCGAAGGTGGCGGTGGTCATGCTGCTGACCGGCGCCGGAGCCGAAGCGGCCGGCGAGGCGCTCGCGGCGACCCGCGGGCACGTGCACCGGGCGTTGCGGCTACTCGATCACCACGTGGCCTGAGGCGCGGGTTGGGCATTGCCGCATCCTCGCCGGGCGGGTTGGATGGGATGCGATGCTCGCGTCAATGGAGGCCGTCCGCCGGCTCATGGACCTGAGGCACCGCGGTCGGGCCGAGGACCTGCCGCGAGTGCTCGCCTCGGCCGCGCCGCTGCTGGAGGCGGAGGCCGCCACGGTGCTGCTCGTCGACTACGGGCAGGTGTCGCTGCAGCCGCTGCGCGGCACCACCCTGGACACTGCCGGCACGGTGCCGGTGGAGGGCACGCTCGCCGGGCGTGCCTTCACCACCGCTCAGCACCAGTGGATCGAGCAGAGCGACGGCGGGCTGCTCTGGCTGCCGCTGCTGCACGGGGCCGAACGGCTCGGCGTCCTGGAGTTCCGGTTCAAGGCCTATCCCCCGGAGTCCACCCGGCACGACATCGAGGTGATCGCCGCCCTGGTCGCCGAGTTGATCGCGAGCCGGCGGTTCTACGGCGACGCGGTCGAGCACACCCGGCGGCGGATGCCCATGCAGCTGGCCGCGGAGATCATCTGGAACCAGCTGCCGCCGCTGACCTTCGCCGTCGACGGGACCATGGTCACCGCGGTGCTGGAGCCCTGTTACGAGGTGGGCGGCGACGCGTTCGACTACGCGGCCAACGCCGACGTCCTGCACGTGGCGCTCTTCGACACGGTCGGTCACGGGATCAGCGCCAGTGCGCTGACCACGCTCACCCTGAACACGTACCGCAACGCCCGCCGGTCCGGGCTGTCGCTGCTGGACACCTGCCGGTCGATCGACAAGTGGATCCGCGCGCAGTACCCGGGGGCCTTCGTCACCGCGCTGGTGGCCGAACTGGACATGGCGACCGGCAGCTACCGGCGGATCAGCGCCGGGCACCCCGCCGAGCTGTTCCTGCGCGGCGGCCGGGCCCTGCCCGCGCTGCCCACGCCCAACGCGCTGCCGCTCGGCCTCGGCCACATGCTGGCACGGCCGCCGCAGGTCATCGAGCAGCAGCTGGAGGCCGGCGACACGCTGGTCCTCTACACCGACGGCATCACCGAGGCGCGGGACGCCTCGGGCACCCTGTTCGGGGTGGAGCGGCTCAGCGACTTCATGCTGACCGCCCTGCACCGCGGCACCCCGGCGCCGGAGATGATGCGCCAGCTCATCCAGGCGATTGTGTCCTACGAGGAGGGCGAGCTGCGGGACGACGCCACCGCCGCGATGCTCCAGTGGCGCCGGCACCATTGAGGACTGTCCGGCTCCGGACGATCTCGATGACGACGTCGGCGGTCCGGTCCAGGTGGCTGCGGCCGTCCGCGAGCCGGGCCTCCGGGCTGATGTAGCCGCCGGGGCCGACGTGGGTGGCCGGGTCCAGCCGGTGCACCGCGATCTTCCCGGCCCGCTCAGCCCGGTTCCAGCCGCTCCACCGCACCAGCCGCCAGCGCGGCGGGAAGATCCAGCCGCCGACCCGCTCGATCCAGTCGGCGCTGCTGGTGAGCCGGTCGAGGTGCTCCATCGGGCCGAGGTCGTTGGCGCCGTTGTGGAACCCGCCGAGCATGATCAGCCACAGGGGGGCCCGCAGCTGCGCCCACAGCTCCCCCACCGCGCCGGTGGCGAGCTGGGCCCCGCCGCTGTAACTGAGCAGCACCACCGGGATCCCGCTGTCCCGCTGATACCCGGCGAGCCGGAGCTGCTCGGCGATCTGCGAGCCGACGGCCCGGTTGTAGAGCGGGCGGTACCGGCGGTCGGCGGCGATGAAGATCTGCATCACGTTGTGCAGGAACAGCAGCAGCCCGGCACGGCGGCGCAGCCACGCCCACACCCGGCGGTCGGCCAGCGGATCGGCCAGCGGCGAATAGGGCAGCACCTGCCCCAGCACCCGCAGCTCGGGCGCCTTGTCGAGCACCGACCGGACCAGGCGGCCGCCGTCGCGGGTGTCGCGGAACCGGCGTTTGCCGATGCCGTCCAGATAGACCAGGTAGGCGTCCGGTGGCCGGTCCGGGTCGGCGCCCCGGGCGTACGGCACGCCGGTCGGCAGCTCGGTGCCCGGGCGGCGCCAGCCCGCGGTGTAGGCGAACAGTTCGTAGCGGGCCAGCAGGGCCTCGGCCAGCAGGACCGGGCCGAGCCCGAGGAGCAGCAGCGCGAGCGCGAAGTCGGTCATGTCAGCGGCTCCGGTACGGCGATCCGGGTGACCCGCCCGACCAGCCGGCGGACCCCCTCGACGGTCAGCGCGAGTCCCACCCCGGCCACCGCGACCCACCAGCCGGCCGCCTCGCTCTCCAGGGCGCCGGCGAGGCCGACGCCCACGCCGATCAGCAGCAGCAGGTGCAGCGCCGGCCCGAGCAGCGGAAATGCCAGGATCGCGGCGAGCAGCAGCGGGGCGATCAGGCCCGGCGTCCAGGTCAGCGGCGGGCCCGCGGAACCGGCGAGGGTCCACGCGAGCAGCGGCCAGACGGCGAACACGGTGGCCTCGACCACGGCGCCGAACAGCATCAGGCCGATCGCCCCGCCGCGCGAGGCGCCGGACCGGCGGGCCACCACGGGCAGCACCCGGCCGGCGGACTCGGACAGCCCGGCGAGCAGCAGCAGAACGACCACGGTGAACGACATCGGTCAGCCCCGCGACGGCTGGAACGCGGCGTTCAGATGCCGCTCGAGCTCGTCGGCGGCGCCGCGGAAGCCACCGGCGTGCCGCTGGACGGTCTGCACCGTGCTCGCGGCGGCCCGGAACCGCGGCTCGGCGAGCAGCCGCTCGGCGCGGGACCGGACAGCCTCCACGCTGACGTCCTGCGGGCGGATCGCCAGGCCGGCGCCGAGGCGGGCCACGCGGGCGGCGACCAGGGGCTGGTCGGCGCCCTGGGGGACGACGAGCATCGGGACACCGGCGTACAGGGCCTCGTTGGCGCTGTTCATCCCGCCGTGGGTGACGAACAGGGCGGCCCGTTCCAGCAGCTCCGGCTGTGGCACCGAGTGGCGGGCGAGCACGTTGCCCGGCAGCGGGCCGAGTTCGGCCGGATCGGTGCGGCCGGTGGAGACGACCACGGTGCCGCCGAGCGGGGCGAGGGCGGTGGCGAACGTCCGCAGCACCCGCGGGTCCGCGTTGAAGACGGTGCCGAGCGAGGCGTACAGGACCGGGTCGGTCAGCCGGTCGAGCGGGAACGACGGGTCGGCCGGGCGCGAGCCGAGGCTCGGACCGACGAACCGGTAGGACGGGCCGAAATCGGCGGCGGCGATCTGGAACGCCTTCGAGGTGAAGACCAGATTGAGTGGCTGGCGGATGTTGCCCAGGTCGACCAGCGGCAACCCCCGCGTACGGTAGCGGCGCGACAGCTCCCACCGCGACCGCAGGTACCGCTGGGCGCTGCCCGGCCGCTGTGCCGCGGCGACCAGCAGATCCCAGGAGAGCCGAGTCGGGCTGGGCGCCCGCCGGCCGTAGGCGAACGTGGTGAACGACGACGCGGCCGGCACGTGCAGCTCACCGGCGGCGACCGCACCCCACGGGCAGGCGGAGTCGTGCACGATCAGGTCGGGCCGGATCCCGCGCAGGTCGGCGAGAACCGCCGGCAGCAGCTCGAGAGAAGCCCCGGCCAGCCCCTCCAGCAGGGTGAGCGGGGTCGGCGGGTCCGGCAGCGGCAGGTCGCCGCCCGGGTACAGGTGCACGGTCGCGCCGGCGGCTTCGATCTCCGCCTGGAACGCGGGCGTGGTGTGGTAGTGGACGGTGTGCCCACGGCGAATCAGCTCGGTCACGACCGGCAGCGTGGGATTGACGCGTCCGTGCATGCCGATGTTGAGGAAAGCGATGGTGCTCACGGGCTGGCCTCCGATACGAGGGGAAGGGGTGGGGCGTCGACCCGGTACAGCCCGGGCCCGCTGACGTGCAGCCGGTCGATGAAGGCGCCCGCCGCCGCGGACGCGGTGCGGATCATCCGCCGCGCGTGGCCGAAGTCCCACGGGGCCGGCCAGGTCTCGATGCCGGTCGGCAGCACCACGGTCGGGATGTCCCGGGACACCTCGTGCAGGTCACGTTCGATCTGGTGGTGGAACATGAGCAGCCCGGCGCGCGCGGCGATCGCGCCGGCCCGCCGGCGGGTGGTCACCGGCCGCAGCGGCCAGCTCTCCGGGCCGATCGACAGCACGACCACGCTCGCGGCCCCGGCCTGCAGCGCGGCCCGGACCGGTACGTAGGCGATCAGCCCACCGTCGACGAGCGTCCGCCCGTCCCGGACCACCGGTGGCAGGATCCCCGGGATGGCCGCGCTGGCCAGCAGCGCCGACTCCAGGCCGCCGTGGTCCAGCCGGGTCTCCGCGCCCGTGACCAGGTCCATCGCCACCGCGGTGAACGGGACCGGCAACTGCTCGATCCGCGCCGGCAGCCCGGCCTCGGCGATCAGCCGGCGCAGGCCGCCGTCCGCGCAGAGGCTGGCCCGCGAACGCGGGTAGCCGAGCGGGAACACGTCCCGGCGGCGCAACCGGCTCCACACCCTGTCCAGCCACGGCGCGGCACTGTCCGGGTGGGCGGCCGCGATGGCCCCGGTGAGCGCACCCACCGAGGTGCCGACGATCAGGTCCGGGACGAAGCCGCACTGCTCCAGCGCGTAACCGACCCCGACGTGCGCCGCACCGAGCACGCCACCGCCACCCACCACCGCGGCCACCGGACGAGGCAGACCGCGCAACCCACGCGTCTCACTCATGCCCTCATCGACCGAGCGGCCGCCCGAACTGTGACACCGCGCTGGTCACACCGCCACGCAGCGGGTACACCTGGTCTGACGACGCCGGGCGTGAGGTAGAAAATGACCATGACTGACACGGATGCACGGCCGCCGGTTGACGCCCGCGAGGCGATCGACCAGGGCCGCACCACCCTCGGGATCGAGCTGGGCTCGACCCGGATCAAGGCCGTGCTGACCGGCCCGGACCACGCGGCGATCGCCGTCGGCAGCCACGACTGGGAGAACCAGTACGTCGACCGGACCTGGACCTACTCCCTGGACGCGGTCTGGTCCGGCCTGCAGGCCTGCTTCGCCTCACTCGCCGAGGACGTGCGCCGCCGTCACGGCACCGAGCTGCGCTCCACCGCCGCGCTCGGTGTCTCGGCGATGATGCACGGCTACCTCGCCTTCGACGCCGACGGCGAGCTGCTCACCCCGTTCCGCACCTGGCGCAACACCAACACCGGCGACGCCTCGGAGCAGCTGAGCGAGCTGTTCGGCTACAACATCCCGCACCGCTGGAGCATCGCCCACCTCTACCAGGCCGTGCTCAACGGCGAGGAGCACATCGGCCGCCTCGCCCACCTGACCACGCTCGCCGGTTACGTGCACTGGCAGCTGACCGGCCGGCAGGTGCTCGGCGTCGGCGACGCCAGCGGCATGTTCCCGATCGACATCGCCACCGGCGGCTACGACGCCCGCATGCTCGGCCAGTTCGACGAGCTCGTGGCCGGCCGCGGCGTCCCGCTCAAGCTCGCCGACCTGCTGCCCGCCGTGCTGCCCGCCGGCGAGAACGCCGGCACCCTCACCGAGGCCGGCGCCCGCCTGCTCGACCCCAGCGGCACCCTGCAGCCCGGCGCGGCGCTCTGCCCGCCCGAGGGCGACGCCGGCACCGGCATGGTCGCCACCAACTCGGTCGCCCGGCGCACCGGCAACGTCAGCGCCGGCACCAGCATCTTCGCGATGATCGTCCTCGACCGCGAGCTCAGCCGGATGCACCCGGAGATCGACCTGGTCACCACCCCGGCCGGCGACCTGGTCGCGATGGTGCACTGCAACAACGGCGCCAGCGAGCTGAACGCCTGGGCCGGCCTGTTCGCCGAGTTCACCGCGGCGCTCGGCGTGCAGAGCGACAGCTCCACCATCTTCGAGACGCTGTTCCGGTCGGCGCTGAACGGCGCGCCTGACGGCGGCGGCCTGATGGCCTTCAACAACCTCTCCGGCGAGCCGATCACCAAGCTGCACGAGGGCCGGCCGCTCTTCTTCCGTACGCCCGGCAGCGACCTCACGCTGGCCACGTTCATGCGCACCCAGCTGTACGCGGCGCTGGCCACCCTGCGCATCGGCATGGACGTGCTGCAGAAGGCCGAGTCGGTGCAGCTGGACCGGATGTTCGCCCACGGCGGCCTGTTCAAGACCGAGGGCGTGGCGCAGAATCTGCTCGCCGCCGCCATCAACACCCCGGTCTCGGTCGGCAACCTCGCCTCCGAGGGCGGCGCCTGGGGCATCGCGGTCCTGGCCGGTTTCCTGGTCAACCGCACCCCCGGCCAGAGCCTCGACGACTTCCTGACCACCTCGGTCTTCGCGGGCGCCGAGCTCGACACGGCCGAGCCTGCCCCGGCGGATGTGGCGGGGTTCAACGCTTTCATGGAGCGTTACGTCGCCGCCCTGCCGGTCCAGCAGGCAGCGGTCGATCACAGCTGATCGCCCGGCGGTACCGGGCCACCGCCCGGTACCGCCCCAGCTGCTCCAGCAGGTCAGAACGGATCTCCTGCTGGAGTATCGGAGGCCTCTCCCTCGGGAGCCGGCTGGATCTGCTCGATGGCCGGGGTACCCTGCCGAGCCTTCCGGGTCCGCTTGATCCGCGACCACTCCGGTTTGGACCACAGGCCGAATTGACGGGTCTTGGCCAACGCCTCGATGATCGCGGGCCGGTCCTCCGGCTTCGCGTCACGGAAGGCCATCCGGGCAATGGTTATATTTTGCGCAGGCCGAGACAGCCCAGCAATTATCGCTGCGATGGCTGCGCCTTCAATGAGCATTCTCCTGAGATCCTCTCGACTCCGCTGGTCGAGGGGCGCAGGGCTCAGCTCGACCAGTCCCATGACTGGAAAAGCTGAGGACCGCGCCAACTGCGAGAACTCAGGTGAAGCAGGCGGAGCTTGATTCAACAGAGGTAGATCAGAAAGTACGGCAGCATTGATCGAGTACTGCCAGTTGGCAGCAGTACTCCAGGGTCCGCGAGAGTCCGACGACTGCGCGGAAGAAAGCGCTACCTGAAGAGCGAAGACACCCGGATCGCCCTACCGTATTTCGGCCGTTCACCAGGTGACCATTCCCCGAAAGTGGCATTCTCCGCCCAGGTGGCCGCTATGCCGCCGCTTCCCCTGGACGGCCGAGCCTGAGGGTGAGCAGGCCGAGGACGGTGAGGGCCGCGCCCAGCGTGGTCAGCCAGAGGGGCAGCGCTGGGGGGATCTCCAGGAACGTCACGATGCCCAGGATGCGGTGCAGGCCCCACGGCAGCAGCGCCATCTGGTCGTTCCAGGTGCTGAGTGCGCGCTCCAGCCCGGCGGACCACAGCAGCGCGCCGACGGTCAGGACCGGAGCGCCGGCGGTGAGGACTACGGCGCCGGCTACGCGGCGGCGGGACCAGCCGTAGTGGGCACGCAGGACCGAGCCGGTGGCGACAAAGAGCCAGGCGAAAGCCGCGAAGGCCACGGTCACGTAGGCGGACCTCGCGGTGGGGTCGGTCCAGAACTGGAACCAGTAGTAGCCGGGGCCGCGGACTGCCAGCACGGCCAGCAGGACCACCGAGCGGAGCAGGGCCACACCGCCGATCACGGTCCACAGCGCGTACGGGTCGCGGCCGCGCACCAGCCATCGGGCCACCAGGGCGAAGACGGCCCAGCAGCCGAGCGTCACCAGCAGGTGCGACGGGGCGGCGAACCAGGTGTGGATCTCGCGGCTGAGCAGCAGGACGGCCGCCGGGAACAGGATCGCCACCCAGCGCGCGGTGCGGGTCGGGGTCTGCGGGGCGGGTGCCCGCCAGGGCATCAGCGCCGCGCGCCACAGGGCGCGGAGCGGTGGCCACGGCACCAGCATCGACACCAGCAGCAGGCCGAGCAGGACGCGGGCCAGGATCGCCATCGCCGGGTCCCGGTCGAACCGCTGCGAGCCGAGGTCGGCCGCCTCGAAGTTGTAGGCGGGCAGGCCGGGGTCGCCGCCCCAGCCGCGCACGTAACGGTCGCGGGCCCGTTCGTACTCGGCGGAGGCGGCCTGCCACTGCTCACGGGCCGTCGCCGAACCGGTGTCCAGCCACTGGGCACGCCGCAGGAACATGGCGCGGTAGGCGCCGAGCGTGGCGTACAGGTCGTTCTGGTAGTCGAGCGAGGCCAGCACCTCGGCCCGCAGGTCCGGGTCGCGCCAGTTCACCGGGTCGGTGGCGGTGACCGCGGCGTGCTGCTCCCGGGCCACCTCGACGGCCCGCTCACCCTCGGCGACCGCCTCGTCCACGTGGCCGCGGGTGAGCGCGTAGATGCTGCTCAGCACCGACGAGTCGCCGGTCACGATGTCCCACTCGAAGATCCACATCATGGGCGGCGGTTCCAGGCCGAGCGCCTTCACCGAGTGGTCCGCGTACGGCGTGAGGTAGAGCCCCTTCGTCACCGCCTCGCGGGACAGCGCGAACATCCGGCAGATCGCGGCGATCGTCGCGGGATCCTCGGAGAACATCTGGCGCACCCAGTCGGCGGTGATCTCCCCCGGGTCGGCGCCGGGGTCGCGGGCCAGCCGGCCCATCGCGTACGCGTTCAGGTCGTAGAGCTGCCAGAACCCGGTCCGCAGGTAGAGGGTGCGCGGCCCGGCGCGCAGCGGGCCGCCGTCCTGCGTCCAGAGCCAGACGCCCTCGATGTGCGGGTTGCGCGCCAGCAACTGCCGCAGGGCGGCGGCGTGCAGGGCGGTCAGGTCGTTCGGCAGCGAACCGAACCCCTCGAACTCGCGCCGACCCTGGAACTCGACGATCCGCCGCTGCTCCCCCACCTCCAGGGTGGTGTTGAGCGGCAGGTGGCTGTAGAAGTCGCCGAGCGTGAACTTCGTCGAGACGATCAGGTGCGGGTCGCGGACGTCGCCGAGCACCTCCTCGTACGCGTCGGGGTTGGTGTGCAGGTCACCGACGGCGCCGACGCCGACCGTCCACGTACGGAAGATGATGTCCTTGCCGGTCTCGGCCGCGACCGCGAGGAAGGCGCGCAGCATCGCGCGGACCTGGTCCGGCGTGGTGACCGCGATGCGCGAGAAATAGTCCCAGCCGGCCGCCTGGTAGGCCGAGCCGCCCTCGCCGACGCGGATCATCAGGCCGGACGCGAACGGCATGCTCGCGAACAGCTCGCGCAGGCCGGCCTGGTAGATCGCCCACTGGTCGTCCTGCTTCTTCAGGTAGGCGTCGAGCGGGCCGGAGAGCGCCAGCATGTCGGTCATGTAGTAGACGCGCATGCCCATCTGCGCGGCGTAGCGGAAGACCGGCGCGAACGCCGCCACCATCGCCCGGGCGCGGTCGACGTGCGGATCACCGGCCGGGTAGACGCCGTGGCCGTCGAACGTGACGTACTCCAGGAAGCCGGGCACCACCACGCCGTTGTAGCCCTGCGCCGCGGAATGGTCGATGAACTGCCGGAACTGCGCGGCGACCCGGTCGACGGCGGCCGGGTCGACCCACGGCGCCCGCGGCAGCAGCGCGCCGGTGACGATGTCGGAGTTGAGCGAGTAGTCGGTGCCGGATCGCCAGCCGGCCGGGTCGTCGTCGCGGCCGACCGAGCCGGCGTCGGTCAGCCGCAGCCCGGTCCTCGGCGTCACCGTCCCGGTGGTGACCGGCCGCCCGGACCGGATCCGGTCGGCGATCGCGTAGAGGCCGGCCACGGCGCCGGCCTCGCCCGCCGCGGTCAGCGTGAGACCGGCGGCGGTGCGGTCCAGGCGGTACCGCTCGCTGTCGTCGTCGCCCTCGACGGTGACGGTGAGCACGCCGCGGCCGGTGGCGACGTCGGTGACCGCTCGTGCGGCCACGTCGAGCCGGTGCGAGCGGCGGTTCAGCGTCACCGACCCGATCGGGGCGGGGACCGCGGTGTGCCGCGGCGCCAGGCTCACCGGCTCGGCCATCACGTTCGCCGGTGCCGAGGAGAGTCGCAGGGCGCCGTCCAGCCCGTACGCCAAGGAGGCGCCGAGCGACAGCAGCACGAGCACGACGAGAAGACGGCGCATGGCTATTTCTAGATCATGCCGAGTGTCACCGCCGTCCCAGGATGAACTCGGCATGGTAAAGGTCGGCGGCGAGTCACGCGTATGTCAGGTGGAGGGTCATGCCGGCGTCGGCGTGCGGCAGGTTGTGGCAGTGGTTGGCCCACATGCCCGGGTTGTCGGCGGCGAAGGCCACCTCCCACACCTCACCGGGCCGCACGTCGAAGGTGTCCAGCCACAGTGGGCTGCCGGTGGCCGGGGTTCCGTCGCGGGACAGCACCAGCACGTGATGACCGTGCAGGTGCCACGGGTGCACCTCCAGCGAGCGGTTGACGATCCGCAGCTTGACGATCTCCCCGGTTCGCACGACCTGTGACGGGATGTCCGGGTCGGCCGCGCCGTTGACCGTCTGGGCGTAGCGCGGCAGCCACCCCTTCAGGTCGAGTCCGCGGTCGAGGACGAGCGTGAACTCGCGGTCGTAACGGGACCACGGCCGAGGGGCCGCGTCGCCGTAGGTGAGCGGATCCAGCACCGGCCATCTCGCAGTCGTAGCGTCGAGCGCACCGGTCGACCACACCACCCGGCCGTCGACGACGAGCGCCACCGGCGAGGCGGGCGCGTCGAACACCAGGTCGTAGCGGCCGCCGGCGGGGATCAGCACAGCGGTCTCCGCGACCGGCGAGGGCGCACGCAGGTCAGAGCCGTCGATCGCGGCTATCCGGAACGGGGTGCCCGCGAGGGCGTACCGATGGGTGGTGCTGTCGGTGTTGATCAGCCGCAGCCGGACCGGCGTGCCCGCGCCGACGCGCTGTTCGGTGTGGGCCGGCAGTGGGTGGCCGACGAGGGTGTGGACCGGGACGATCACCTCGACGCCGGCCGGGCGGGCCGGGTGGACCACGAGCACGCCGTACAGTCCCATCCGGACACCCAGGTCGGAGGCGGAATGGGTGTGGTACCAGTAGGTGCCGGCCTGGTCGGCGCGGAACCGGTAGACGAACTCCTGCCCGGGCAGCACGGCCTCCTGCGTCACGCCGGGCACGCCGTCCTGGTCGTTCGGCACGTCGTAACCGTGCCAGTGCAGCGTGACCCCCCGCTGGATGTTCTGGTTGCGCAACGTCACCTCCAGGACATCACCGACGGTCGCGGTCAACTGCGGTCCGGGCACCTGCCCGTTGAACGCCCAGGCCGCCACGTCCCGGCCGCCGGCCGGCACGACGGCCGTCCCGGCGGTCAGGGTGAAACGCTTCGTCGGTTCGCCCACGCTGGGCACATCCCGAGGTTCATGAGCATGATGTACGGCCTGGGCGCCGCCCCGTGCCGCAGCCAGCCCGGTGCCGGTGACCAGCGCCGCCAAGGTGACCGCGACGGCCGCACGCGACACCGCCGGTGACGGGCGCGGGCCGAGGAAACGCCACGTGAGGGCGGTGGCGGCACCCACTCCGGCGACGGCCAGCAGCGCCGGCCCGGCCGAAACCGGGTAACCATGGAGGACCGTCACCAGCAGGGCGGCCGTCTCGGCGTACCCCGCGAAGAGAAGTGCCACGGCCGCCGCCCGGATGTCGGCCGGCGGCCGAAGCAGCCGCGGAGCGGCGGCGAGGACCGCCGCGAGCGCCAGCGGCCCCCCGATGATGATCTTCTCCGCCGCGAACCACCAGCCGGCCCGGGCGAGCAGGACCGTCGTGACCGCCCCGGCCAGGGTGGCGAGCAGCGCACCCGCCGCGACGCCCAGCGCGACCCGGCGCTGCCCGGCGGCCGCCGCTGCCCCGCCGCCCAGCCAGCCGGCGGCCGCGAGCACCGCGATGACCAGGTCGAACGCCAGCAACGATCCGGTGGTCACGCCGGCTCCAGGACCGCAGCGGTCAGCTTCCGCGCCTCCCGCATGACACCGACCACGACGTGCACCACGATGATTCCGTTGACCGCGTGCAGCCCGCCCACGATCAGGCTCACCGTGGTGCTGGCGCCGGAGGCGTCGGTGAACGCGTTCGCCAGCGTGGCGATCAGCGCCTGCAGGATCACCAGGCCGAGCGGCAGCACCGTCAGCCCGACGACCCGCCCGGGCGCCCGGGCCAGTACCGCGCACAGGATCGTGAGCAGGCACAGGGCCGGGATCACCGCCATCCCGGTGATGCTGTGCAGCGCATACGCGCCGTCGCCGCCGGGCCGGGTGAACGCGCCGACCGCCGCGAACACGAACTGGAGCGCGAAGACGCCCAGCAGCACTCCGGTGACGATGAGAAAGGCTCTGCGCATGGTGGTCTCCTCAGTGACGGGCCGGGGCGAGCGCCCGGGCGACGTGGTCGGTCGCGGTGATCGCGCCGTAGGCGACGAGCCGGACGAGGTCGGCGTCCGACGGGTGCGTCAGCCGCCACAGGCCGACGTCGCTCGGGGTGATCGCCGCCGGCGCGAAGGCCGCGAGAAGCGCGATCCGGGCGCCGACCCGCTCATCTCCGGGCAGTCCCCGCACCAGCTCGCCGGCCCACTCGGCCGGCCGCTCCGGGTGTCTGCCGTCCTCCCAGGTCACCGTCGCCGTGACGGTCCGGCGGGCGGTCTCGCTGAGCAGCCGCGCGCCCTGGGCGGCTGCCTCGGTCAGCGCCGCGTACGCCACCCCGACCGGGCTGTCCGCAGCCCACTCCGGTGACGCCCCGGTGTCGAGCAGCGCGAGCCCGCGGCCCGGTTCCTTCGGCGCGCGCGTGGTCCGGGCGTAGAGCCGCCCGCCGGCCGACCGCACCGCGGGCAGCCGCTGCAGGCCACCGGGCAGCAGGTCCGGGGTGAGCAGCGCCGACACGATCCGGTTGATGAAGTGGAAGGCGAGCAGGGTGCCGGTGAGCTGCGGGCCGTACCGGCTGGTCCATCCGGTGGCCCGGGGGTTGCGGCTGGCCGCGGCCCACGCCACCAGCTCGGCCCGGAACGGCTGCGCCGGTGTGCCGTCACCGGCGAGCGTCACGGCCACCTCGTGCTCGCCGAGGGCGTGCAGCAGCGTCACGTGCGCGTCGACGCAGAACCGGCAGCGGTTGGCCCGCGACACCGCCGCTGCCACGACCTCACGGTCGGCGCGGCCGGCGCCCTCGGCCAGCAGCGCCTCGCGCATCAGCACCCAGGTCGGGGCCATGATCTCCGGTACGGCGGCGAGCGCCTGGAACGCCGGCGCCGGCCCGATGAAGTCCTCGCGCATCTGCCGGTAGACGTGGGCGGCACGTCCGGTCGCCGCCCGCGCCGGAGCGGGAGTGAAGAATCGATATGCCATGCGGTCGATGCTGGTCGCGGCGGCCCGGCGAAACGTCGTGCCGCCGCAGACACTTCGCCGGCCGCCCGTACCGCAGCCGCGGTACGCCGGACCTACCGCGGTTGCGGGATGACCTCCCGGGACCGGCCGTCCTACAGTTCGCTCATGCGCCCGGATCTGCCCTACGCCCTCGGCGGCGTCACCCTCGGGGTCGCCCTGCTCGGCAACGCGGCACTCGCCCCGGACGCCGCCGCGGTCCGGCCGCTCGACGTGCTCCTGATCGTGGTCATGGCGGCGGCCGTCGCGGCCTGCCGGCGCTTCCCGGTCCCGGCCCTGCTCGTGGTGACCGCGACCATGCTGGCCCTGCACGTCCGCGTGCACGCCGGGATCACCGCCGCGTTCCCGGTCCTGGTCGCCGTCTACGTCGCCGCCTGGCGTGGCCACCGGCTGGCCGCCGCGGCGAGCAGCGTCGTCTTCCTCGCCGGCTTCCTGGCCCGCGACATCTCGGTGGCGCCCGCCGGCCAGGCCGCCCAGCTCATCCTGGAACGCACCAACCTGCTGCTCGGCTGGTTCCTGGCGGCCAACATCGCCGGCCTGGTCACCCGGCACCACCGCGCCTATCTGGAGCAGGCCGAGCAGCGTGCCGCCGAGGCGGAACGCACCCGCGAGGAGATGGCCCTGCGCCGCGCCGGTGAGGAACGCCTGCGCATCGCCCGGGACCTGCACGACTCGCTCACCCACAGCATCTCGGTGATCAAGGTGCAGTCCGGGATCGCCGTGCACCTGGGCCGCAAGCAGGGCGAGGAGCCGTCGGCCGCGCTGCAGGCGATCCAGGAGGCGAGCAGCGCCGCGATGCGCGAACTGCGGGCGACCCTGGCGGTGCTGCGCTCCCCCGCCGATGAGGACCGCGTCGGCCTGGCCCGGGTGGACGAGCTCGCCGAGCGGACCCGCGCGGCCGGCGTGCCGGTCGGTGTCACGGTCACCGGCGAGCCGCCGGAGCTGCCGGTCGAGGTGGACATGGCTGGATACCGGGTGGTGCAGGAGGCGCTGACCAACGTCACCCGGCACGCCGGCCCGGCCACCGCCGAGGTGCGCGTGGAGTACTCGCCGGCCGGCCTGACGGTCGCGGTCACCGACGACGGCCGGGGCCCGGCGAACGGGACGGTGACACCGGGCGTCGGCCTGAGCGGCATGCGGGAACGGGTCGCCGCGCTCGGCGGCACGCTGCACGCCGGGCACGGTGACGGGGGCGGGTTCGCCGTACGGGCCACCTTCCCGCTGGACGGCCCGGCGTGATCCGGGTCCTGCTCGCCGACGACCAGGCGCTGATGCGGGCCGGTTTCCGGGCACTGCTCGACGCCGAGGACGACCTGGAGGTGGTGGGTGAGGCCGTCGACGGCGCCGCCGCCGTCCAGCTGACCCGCGAGCTGCGCCCGGACGTCGTGCTGATGGACGTGCAGATGCCCCGCCTCGACGGCATCGAGGCCACCCGGCGGATCAGCGCCGATCCCGGCCTCGCCGCGGTGCGCGTGCTGATCCTCACCAACTACGAGGTCGACGCGTACGTGTTCACCGCGCTGCGCGCCGGCGCCAGCGGTTTCCTGCTGAAGGACGCCGACCCGGCCGACCTGCTGCAGGCGGTCGCCGTGGTGGCCCGCGGCGAGGCGCTGCTCGCCCCGACCGTCACCCGCACCCTGATCAGCGAGTTCGTGAACGGTCCCGGCCCGGCCGACCCGGTGGCTGGGCGCGACGTGCTGACCGCCCGGGAGCAGGAGATCGTCGAGCTGGTGGCGCGCGGGCTGAGCAACGACGAGATCGCCCAGCGCATGGTGATCAGCCCGCTGACCGCGAAGACCCACGTCAACCGGGCGATGATGAAGCTGCACTGCCGTGACCGCGCCCAGCTGGTGGTCTGGGCCTACGAGTCAGGGCTGATCGCGCCGCGCCGCCGCTGACAGCCCATTGACAGGCTTCTTTGTCGCGCCGACGATTGGGAGCGCTCCCAACTCCTCCCGGAGGTTCACCGTGCACCCATCGTTCCTGCGGCGAACACTCGCCGGCGCGGCCCTGCTCGCCGCCGTCGCGGTCGCCCCACCCGGCGCGCAGGCCGCCGCTCCCACCCCCACCAGGGTCGACGTCGACGTGCGGGCCGGCCTGGCCACCGTCGACCCGGCCGCCCTCGGCGTCAACCACGCCATCTGGGACTCCCAGCTCGGCACCCCGGCCGTCTCCGACCTGCTCAAGGACGCCGGCGTGCAGATGGTCCGCTACCCCGGCGGGTCCTATGCCGACATCTACCACTGGCGGGACCACACCGCGCCGGGCGGCTACGTGGCGCCGAACACCGACTTCGACACGTTCATGGCGGGCGCGCGGCGCACCGGCGCCGAGCCGATGATCATCGCCAACTACGGCACCGGCACCGCCCAGGAGGCCGCCGACTGGGTCCGCTACGCCAACATCACCAAGGACTACGACGCCACGTACTGGACGATCGGCAACGAGAACTACGGCAACGGCCACTACGGCTCGGCCTGGGAGGCCGACGAGCACGCCGACAAGAGCCCCAAGGAGTACGCGGCGACGGTGCTCGCGTACGCCGAGGCGATGAAGGCCGTGGACCCCAGCATCAAGATCGGCGCCGTGCTGACCATGCCCGGCAACTGGCCGGACGCCATCGTCGGCCCCGGCGACGCGGGCAGCTGGAACCAGGAGGTGCTCACCCGGGCCGGCAGCGCCATCGACTTCGTCGACGTGCACTGGTACCCCGGCGGCGCCACGCCGGCCGAGACCCTCACCAAACCCGCGCAGATCCAGGACGCGGTCCACCTGCTGCGGCAGCAGATCGACCGGTACGCCGGAGCGAACGCGGACCGTATCCGGATCAGCATGACGGAGACGAACGTCGACATCGGCCGCAACACCCAGCCCGGCGCGCTGTTCCTGGCCGACGTCTACAGCAGGCTGCTCGCCCAGGGCGTCTTCACCGTGCACTGGTGGAACGTGCACAACGGGATGGGCGACGTCACCGAGGTGGCCGGGCAGACCGACTACGACGACTTCGGCCTGCTCTCCAGCGGCAACTGCAACGCCGACAACACGGTCTGCCAGCCGCCGCTGAACACGCCGTTCGCGCCGTACCACGCGCTGTCGCTGATGGGTGAGTTCACCGACGCCGGCGACCGGTTCATCGGCGCGGGCACCGACAATCCGCTGGTCAGCGCGCACGCGGTGCGGCGGGCCAACGGTGAGGTGGCGGTGCTGCTGATCAACAAGGACGAGACGGCCGCGCAGAGCGTGGCGCTGAACTACCACGGCTTCACCCCGGCCTCGGGTACGCCGGTGGTCGCGTCGTACACCAACGGCGCGGACGCGGTGACCACCGCCCCGGCCGGTACGGCGGCCACCCAGACGCTGCCGCCGTACTCGATCTCGCTGGTCACGCTCCGGCCGGCGAACGCGCCGGTGGCCGGGCCGAAGGCGCCGGCCGAGCCCACCGCGACGGTGACCGACCGGACCGCGACGATCTCCTGGCCGAGTGCCGGCGCCGGGCTGAAGTACGAGGTCTACCGGCAGAACGGTGGCGCCAGCGAACTGCTCGGCGAGACCACCGGCACCTCGCTGACCGCCCGCAACCTGGAGCCGGGCCGCCGGTACACGGTCAACGTGGTGGCCCGTGACGGCGCCGGCCGGCAGTCGGCCGCCTCACCGCCGCTGACCTTCACCACCGGCACCCCGGCGCAGGCGGCGTGCACGGTGAAGTTCCGCAACACCAACGACTGGGGCAACGGGTTCCTGGGCGCGATCGACATCACCAACAACACGGCCGCCGCGGTCAACGGCTGGACGCTCACCTTCACCTGGCCGACCACCTGGCAGAGCGTGAGCAACGGCTGGAGCGCCACCTGGAACTCCAGCGGCCGCACGGTCCGGGCGATCAGCGACGGCACCCTGGCGGCCGGGGCGACCGCCGCGGTCGGTTTCGTCGGCTCCTACAGCGGGCCCAACGTGCCGCCGGCGGTCTTCACCCTCAACGGCAACGTCTGCACCAGCGCCTGACGGCGCGTACCGGTCCGGGCGCCCCGGCGCCCGGGCCGGTCAGCGGGCCGGGTCGCCGCCTCCGGTCAGATCACGCAGCCGCCGATTGACCTCGTCGGTCACGGCCTCGCGGCGGCGCTCGGCCTCCTCGCGCAGCTCCTCGATGCGGTCGAGGGCGGCGGCCCGCTTGCCGGGCAGCTCCGCGAGCCGTTCGGCATGCTTGTGCCGCGCGTCGGCGACGATCGTCGACGCGCGCAGCTCGGCATCGCTGAGCAGCCGGGCCGCCTCGGTGGTCGCCTTCCCGATCACTTCCGCCGACTCGTCGCGGGCCTCGGCGAGGCAGCCGTCGGCGGTGCGCTCGGCAAGCTCCAGCACAGCCTGCGGGTCGGCTTCGGGTTCGACCGCACCGGCTCTGGCCCGCTCCAGTTCGGCCTGCAGGACCCGGGCGTGCTCCTGAGCGCGGGCGCAGCGCTCCTGCCAGCGGGTCAGATGCTTGCGCAGATCGGCGTACTGCAGCTGCTCGCTGAGCGCCTCGTTCTCCGCGGTGAGCCGGCGCATCTCCGCGGCCACCTCGGCCAGGAAGTCGTCGACCTCACCGTCGTGATAGCCACGGCTGCCGGGCGGCGGCGGCCGGAACTCGACGCGGTCGACATCGTGCGACGTGATCGGCACGGCGATCGCCGCGGTCGGAGCCGGCTGCCGAGATGGAGCCGGTGGCAGTGAGCTCATCCTCTCACTTTCTGCAGTCCCCGTGCACGTTCCCACACCGTCCGGGCTGCACACTTCACCGGCGCGGCGCTGTCAGCAGTACACGCGACCACCCATTCAAAGTCAACACCGTGTATCCACAAGGACTCCTCACAGTGACCTCATCGGGCCAGAAGCCACTCCTGCCAGGCACTGGCGTCACCGGCCGGGCCCGCAGCCGGTGACCATGCGTTTTCGCCGGGCTTTCGGTGTCCTCTGGTCTCCTCGACGGCGAAGTGCAGCGAGAGGCAGGAGACGCCATGCGCATCACCACCGTCACCGGACTCGTCGTCGCCGCCGTCGCCATGGCGGTCGGGCTGGGCGGGGCCGCCCACGCCGGCGAACCCGACGAAGTCCTGATCATCACCACCACTGAGGACGCCGCGACCGCGGCCCCGTGGGACTGTCCGCAGGCGACGTCCCCCGAGGTCCTCTGATGGGCGACCCCGTGCTGGAGCAGGCGCTGTTCGAGGTCAAGAAGGTCATCGTCGGACAGGACCGGCTGGTCGAGCGGCTGATGACCGCTCTGCTGGCCGGCGGGCACTGCCTGCTGGAGGGCGTGCCCGGCGTCGCCAAGACGCTGGCCGCGGAGACCCTCGCGGTCACGGTCGGCGGCAGCTTCCACCGGATCCAGTTCACCCCCGACCTGGTGCCGTCGGACATCCTCGGCACCCGTATCTACCGGGCCAGCCAGGAGACCTTCGACGTCGAGCTCGGCCCGGTGATGGCGAACCTGGTGCTGGCCGACGAGATCAACCGGGCGCCGGCGAAGGTGCAGTCGGCGCTGCTCGAGGTGATGGCCGAGGGGCACGTGTCGATCGGCGGGCGCACCTATCCGGTGCCGCAGCCGTTCCTGGTGCTCGCCACCCAGAACCCGATCGAGAGCGAGGGCGTCTACCAGCTACCGGAGGCGCAGCGCGACCGGTTCCTGATGCGGGTGGTCGTCGGCTACCCCACCGACCAGGACGAGCTGGGCATCCTCTACCGGATGGGCGGCCGGCGGCCGCGGGCGAGCCGGGTGCTGGAGCCGGGGCAGCTGGCGGCGCTGCAGGAGCGGGCCCGCGACGTCTTCGTGCACCACGCCCTCGCCGAATACGTGGTCCGTCTGGTCGTCGCCACCCGGGACCCGGCCCGGTTCGGCGTTCCCGAACTGGCCGGGCAGCTGGCGTACGGCGCGAGCCCCCGCGCCACGCTGGGCCTGGTCGCGGCCGCCCGCGCCCTGGCCCTGCTGCGCGGCCGCGACTACGTGCTGCCCGCCGACATCGTCGACATCGCCCCGGACGTGCTGGCGCACCGGCTGGTGCTGGCGTTCGACGCGGTCGCCGACGGGATCGAGCCGGAGAGCATCGTGCACCGGATCCTGGAGGCGGTGGCCCCACCGGTGATCGCACCCGCCCAGGAGAGCACCGGAGCCGGGCTGGGGGTGGCGGCGTGAACAGCGGCGCCGGGCTCAACGAGCTGACGCCGGAACGGCGGCTGCGGCGGCTGGAGCTGACCATCACCCGCCGGCTCGACGGGCTGCTGCACGGCTCCTACCTGGGCCTGCTGCCCGGCGTCGGCAGCGAGCCGGCCGGCAGCCGCGAGTACCGGCCCGGCGAGGACCAGGTGCGCCGGATGGACTGGGCGGTGACCGCCCGGACCGCGGTGCCGCACGTGCGCACGGTCGACGCGGACCGCGAACTCGCCACCTGGGTGCTGGTCGACGCCAGCGCCAGTATGGACTTCGGCACGGCCGCGTTCGAGAAGCGGGAGCTGGCGATCGCGGCGACGGCGGCGGTCGGCTTCCTCACCGCCGGGGCCGGCAACCGGATCGGCGCACACCTGGTCACCCCGGAGGGCGTCCGGCGGATTGCGGCCCGCGGCGGACGTACGCATCTGCTGGGTCTGCTGCGGACCCTGCTGGCCGTGCCGCGGGCGAGGCCGGCCACCGATCAGGTCTCGCTGGCCGACGCCGTCGGCGGCCTGCACCGGGCCGTGCCGCGGCGGGGCCTGATGGTGGTCGTCTCGGACTTTTTGGACGGCCTCGACGAGGACGGGCTCGGGCCCGGCGCGCCGGCGTGGGAGCAGCCGCTGCGGCGGCTGGCCGCCCGGCACCAGGTGCTCGCCGTGCAGGTCGGTGATCCGCGCGAGCACGAGCTGCCGGACGTCGGCCTGCTGACCCTGGTGGACCCGGAGACCGGGCGGCGCCGCGAGGTGCACACGGCCGGGCGCAGGCTGCGGGAACGGTACGCGGATGCGGCCCGCCGGCAGCAGGCCGGTGTCGCCGCGGCGATCCGGCGGGCCGGCGCGGCACACCTGGCGCTGCGCACCGACCGGGACTGGGTCGCCGACATCGTGCGGCACGTGCACGCCCAGCGCCGGCTGGGCCTGGCCGCGAAACGAGGTGCGTTGCGATGACCTGGCTCTCCCCCGAGCGGCTCTGGCTGCTCGCCGCGGTCGCGGCGCTGATCGTGGCCTACGTGATCGCGCAGCGCCGCCGCAGCCGTTACGCCGTGCGGTTCACCAACCTGAAGCTGCTCGACCGGGTCGCGCCGCGCCGCCCCGGCTGGCGGCGGCACGTGCCGGCCGGCCTGTTCCTGGCCATGCTGAGCCTGCTGGTGGTCGGCTTCGCCCAGCCGCAGGCCGAGGTGCAGGTGCCGCACGAGCGGGCCACCGTGCTGGTGGCGGTCGACATCTCCCGGTCGATGCTCGCCGACGACGTCGGCCCGGACCGGCTCACCGCCGCCAAGACCGCGGCCCGCGAGTTCGTCGCCGACCTGCCGGAGCAGTTCAACGTGGGCCTGGTCGGGTTCGCCGGGTCGGCGTCGGTGTTCGTGCCGCCGGTGACCGACCGGGCCGTGCTCGACAGCGGCATCGACCGGCTCGTCGAAGGCGCGGCCGGGCAGGCCGGCACCGCGATCGGCGACGCCATCGCCACCTCGCTCGACGCGATCCGCACCCTCGACGCGCAGGCCGGCGAGGACGTCCCGCCCGCCCGGGTGGTGGTGCTCTCCGACGGCGCCAACACCGCCGGTCAGGACCCGGCCGAGGCGGCCCGCGCGGCCACCGAGATCGGGGTGCCGGTGGACGCGATCTCGTTCGGCACCGCGAGCGGGACCATCCAGGGTGGACAGGCGGTGCCGGTCGACGGGCAGACGCTGCAAGCCGTCGCCGAGGCCACCGGCGGCAACTACTTCGCGGCGGGCAGTGCCGACGAGTTGCGGGACGCGTACGCCGACATCGGCAGCTCGGTCGGCCACCGCACCGAGGTGCGGGACGTCTCCGCCCGGTTCATCGGCGTGGGCCTGGCGCTGGCCGTGCTCGCCGCCCTGGCCTCGCTGTTCTGGTTCGCCCGGCTGCCCTAGGAGGATTTCTCGTGACCACCATCGGATTGGGCGGCACACCGCGCGGCCCGGAGTTCGTCCTTGCGCCCGAGCGGGTCCCGGTCAGCGCCGCGGACCCCGGCCGGCCCGCGCGCCGGTGGCCGCTGTACCTCGCCACCGGCCTGGTGATCGTCGGTGTCTCCGCCACCGCCGGTGGCGCGGCCGGTCACCTGGCCGGCCGCGACGACGCCGGCGCGGCGGTAGCGATGCCACCGGCCGCCGGCGGGGTCCCGGCCGACCTGGTGGCCGCCGCCGGCCGGGCACTGCCGGGCGTCCTGTCGGTACGGGTCCGCAACGGCGGCGGATCCGGGTTCGTCTTCGACGCCCGCGGCCACATCGTCACCAACCACCACGTCGTCGCCGGAGGCGGCCCGGTGAGCGTCGTCGGCGCCGACGGCCGCCGGCTGTCCGCCGAGGTGGTCGGCAGCGACCCCGGCAGCGACATCGCTGTGCTGCGGGTGCCGGCACGGGCGTTGTCGCCGTTGGACCTCGCCGATCCGCGGACCACCCGGGTCGGCGAGCCGGTGCTCGCGGTCGGCTCCCCGCTCGGGCTCTCCGGCACGGTCACCGCCGGCATCGTCAGCGCCCTGGACCGCCAGGTGCGCCTCGGCGGCGCCACCCGGCAGAGCGCCGTGCAGACCGACGCGTCGATCAACCCGGGCAACTCCGGTGGCCCACTGGTCAACGCCCGCGGCGAGGTCATCGGCGTGAACACCGCGATCGCCACCCTGGAGGGCGGCGGCAACATCGGCATCGGTTTCGCGGTGCCGATCGAGCGCGCCCGGCAGGTGGCAACCGACATCATCGGACGGGGATAGTCGACAGATGCGCCTGCTCGTGGTGGAAGACGAAGAGGACCTGGCCGAGGGCCTGCGGGTGGGCCTGGCCCGCAACGGATACGCGGTGGACGTCGCCGCCGGCGCGACGCAGGCGTACGACCACCTGACCGTCAACGAGTACGACCTGATGCTGCTCGACGTGAACCTGCCCGACGGTGACGGGTTCACCCTGTGCCGGGCGCTGCGTGACGGCGAGCTGGACACGCCCGGCGACACCGACGTCCGGGTGCTGATGCTGACCGCCCGCGGCGGCCTCGACGACCGGGTCCGCGGCCTGGACGGCGGCGCCGACGACTACCTGGTCAAACCGTTCCACCTGGCGGAGCTGCTCGCCCGGATCCGCGCGCTGCTGCGCCGCGACACCAACGGCAGCACGGCCACGCTGACCGTCGGCGACATCGTGCTCGACGCCGCCCGGCACGCCGTCACCCTGCGCGGCGAGCCGCTAACACTGGCCCCGAAGGAGTTCGGCGTCCTGGAGTACCTGATGACCCGGCCCGGTCACGTGGTCTCCAGCGAGGAGTTACTGGAGCACGTGTGGGACGCCAACGCCGACCCGTTCACCCAGACCGTCCGGGTCACCGTCGGCACGCTGCGCCGCAAACTCGGCGACGGGCTGATCGAGACGGTCGTCGGCCGCGGCTACCGGCTGCTGTCATGAGGCGGCCCGAGGTGTTCCGGTCGATCCGGTTCCGGCTGACCGTCATCTACTCGACGCTGCTGTTCGCGCTGGCCGGCGTCACGCTGGCGGTCACCTACTTCGCGGTGGCGCAGTCCACGTCGCCGCAGCCGATCACCGAGCGCACGGCGAAGGTCTACGAGAACCGGCAGCTGGTCGGGACGA
This sequence comes from Actinoplanes sp. NPDC024001, assembly GCF_040638955.1. Taxonomy (NCBI): domain Bacteria; kingdom Bacillati; phylum Actinomycetota; class Actinomycetes; order Micromonosporales; family Micromonosporaceae; genus Actinoplanes; species Actinoplanes sp. NPDC024001. The sequence goes on along the minus strand of NZ_JBEZZB010000017.1, from coordinate 66,423 downwards.
TCAACGTCGCCGAGGTCGGCCAGATCGAGGCGGCGGTCAACTACAACACGCTGCAGAACCTGCGGACGTACACGTTGATCGCGCTGCCGGCGCTCTTCCTGGCCAGCCTGGCCATCGGCTGGGTGCTGTCCGGGCGGGTGCTGCGCCCGGTCGGCGCCATCGCCCGCACCGCCCGCGACATCCAGGCCACCGACCTGAAACGGCGGATCCGGCTGCAGGGGCCGCGCGACGAGCTGCGCGACCTCGCCGACACCATCGACTCGATGCTGGACCGCATCGACGACGCGTTCCGCGCCCAGCGGCAGCTGATCGACGACGCCTCCCATGAGCTGCGCAGTCCACTCGCGATCATCCGGACCCACCTGGACGCCACGCTGAACGACCCGGACGCGACCGGCGAGGAGCGCCGGCGCGCCACCGCGATCGTCGACCGCGCCACCACCCGGATGTCCCGGCTGGTCGAGGACCTGCTGGCGACCGCCCGGCGCGACGCCGACGCGATGACCGACACCGACGTCGAGCTGTCCGCGGTGGCCCGGGAGGCCGGCGAGGAGTCGTTCCTGCCCGAGCGGCCGCTGGACCTGCGCTACCGCACGAGCGAGGGGCTGCATCTGATCGGTGACGCGGACGCGCTGCGCCGGGCCGTCGGCAACCTGCTGTCCAACGCGGTGCGGCTGGCGCCGACCGGGTCGACGGTGACCGTGGCGACCGGGCGCGCCGGCTCCTGGCTGTGGCTGGCCGTGGCCGATCAGGGGCCGGGCATCGCAGCGCGGGACCTGCCGCGGGTGTTCGACCGGTTCTGGCGGGGCGCTGCCGGTGCCGGCGAGGTGGTGCGGGAGCGGCGTACCGGGCTGGGGCTGGCGATCGTGCGGCAGATCGTCGAGTCGCACGGCGGTCAGGTCGCCGCCTTCTCCGAACCGGGCGCCGGCAGCACGTTCGTGCTGTGGCTGCCGGCGGCCGACCGCACCGACGAGGACCCGCCGCCGGCCGACGATCCGCTGGCGGCTCAAAGCTGGACGACGTGACCCACCCGCGGCGGGGTGCGCCCGTGCAGGACGTCCAGCCAGGCCTTTTCCAGGTCCTGCGGGCCGGCGCCGGCCCGGACGTCGACCCACTTCTCCGCGGTGCCGGCGAACCGTTGCCAGGCTTCGGCGAAGCGCCCGTCCAGGCCGTCGCGCCCCCAGTCCTGGCGGCGTTTGCGCATCTGGTTCGGGGCGAAGAACACCTCGCCCGCGGCTTCGGCGTTCGGGATCTGGTTGGTGAGACCCACCGCGATGTCACGGACCAGCCGGTCGCCGAGGCGCCGGCGCAGGGCGGCGCGGGTCGCGGGCGCTCCGGACAGGTCGAGATAGACGGTCGGCACCGGATCCAGCGCGTCGGCCTCGTCGTAGGTCAGGACGTCGTCGTAACAGCCGAGTGACCGGGTGAAGGCGACGTTGCCGGGCGAGGTGAGACCGACCAGGCGCGGCCCGCGGCCCCGCAGCTCGAACGCCGCCGCGTACGCGGTCTTGCTCGACGCCGACGACAGCACCAGCGCGTCCGCCGCGTAGAAGTCGTTGTCGGCGACCTGGTCGGCGAGCATGAACGAGGTGAAGAACAGCGGCCGGAACAGGATCAGCAGATCCTCCTGGTCCGCGCGATAGGCGGGGTCGTCCACGGTCGACCGGTACGCGTTGTACGGCGACGGCAGGTCGGCCCGGTGCGCCGCCGCGTCCCGGAACCCGGTGGCGTCGACCCGCTCCGGCCGCACCATCAGGTGCGAGGCCGGTGGGTAGTAGCCGTAGACCCGCTGTCCGACCTGGACCCCGGCGACCGCTGAGCGCTCCACCACGGCGAAGCCCCAGACCGGCGGCAACCCCCACTCGGGCCCGAGCCCGCGCGGCTCGCCGGGGAAGAACCGCCAGTACCGCAGCGCGTCGCCGAGCACCGCGTAGGTCACGTTGTTGGCGGTCAGGCCGACGCGGTCGACCCGCAGCAGCGCCTCGCCGTCGCCGGGCACCGGCGTTTCCGACTCGACCCGAATGGTCCGGCCGAGATCGTCCCGAGCCACGGCGAATGTCCAGGAAGCAGGCATGGTCCGACGCTAGGGAGCCGCGCCCGCCGAGACAAGATGCACGACGAGTGCAAAATCTCACCCACCGCGAACTTCCCCCTCTGATGACGGTGCGTATATCGATCGTGACCGATAGCATCCATGAGCATTGAATCGACGGATGTCAGTGGGGGAACCGGCATTGAACGTATTCGGCAGACACCAACTCCGGCGCTCGGTGACGGCCCTCGCGGCCACTGTCACCACCGTGGCGCTCGTCGCACCCGGTGCGCACGCGCAAGCGCCGGCTGACCCGGCCGAGCGCGCCTTCGCGCAGATCGCCGCACTCCAGGAACTCAAGAAGTCGATGACCCCGGCCGAGCGCAAGCTCGACAGCCGGCTCGCGGTCGAGCTGCGCAAGCGCAGCGACAAGGCGGCAACCAACGCGCTGCCGCAGTTGTCCACCGGCGTCGAGGTATCCCCGTCCGGCACGACCGAGGTCGAGGTCCGCGCCGAGAAGGTCGGCGCCGATCTGCTCAGCCGGCTGCGCGGCGTCGGGGCGGGAATCCGCTTCCCGTCGGCGAAGACCGGCACGGTCCTGGTCGAGGCGCCGCTCGCCGCGCTGCCGACGATCGCCGGCTGGTCCGACGTGGCCGGCGTCCGCCTCGACCAGGGCGCGATCACCGGCCGGCAGGTCGACCCGGACCAGAAGCGGGTCACCGAGTCCAAGGAGGCCAAGGCGGCCCGGGTCGAGACCGCGGTCCGCGCCGCGCAGGCCGCGCCGAAGGTCGCCGCGGCGGCCGGCTCGGTGGTGTCCGAAGGCGACCGCACGCACGCCGCCGACACGGCGCGCACCCGTTACCGGGTCACCGGTCCCGGCGTGAAGGTGTGCGCGCTCTCCGACGGTGTCGACTCGCTCGCCGACTCGCAGGCCAGCGGGGACCTGCCCGCCGACGTCGACGTGCTGCCCGGCCAGGCGGGCGAGGGCGACGAGGGCACCGCGATGCTGGAGATCATCCACGACCTGGTGCCGAACGCTCAGCTCGGCTTCGCGACCGCGTTCACCAGCGAGGTCAGCTTCGCGGAGAACGTTCGCGCGCTGCGCTTCACCGCGGGCTGCGACATCATCGTCGACGACGTCATCTACTACCACGAGAGCCCCTTCCAGGACGGGATCGTGGCGCAGTCGGTCAACGCCGTCACCGCCGACGGGGCGTACTACTTCAGCTCCGCCGGCAACGAGGGCAACACGCTCGACGGCACCTCCGGCAACTGGGAGGGCGACTTCGCCGACTCGGGCCTCGGGATCGGCAAGTTCGCCGGCGACGCGCACGACTTCGACCCCGGCGCGGGCGTGCAGGTGCTCAACCCGCTGTCGCCGAACAGCGCCGGCCGGGCGACCACCCTGTGGTGGGCGGACCCGCTGCTCGGCTCCGCGAACGACTACGACCTGTACGTGCTCAACGCGGCCGGCGACGTCACCTCGTTCTCGCAGGGCTTCCAGGACGGCGACGACGACCCGTTCGAGATCCTCTCGACCGGCACCGGCACCGGCAAGCGGCTCGCCGTGGTGAAGTTCGCCGGCGCCGACCGCTACCTGCAGCTCACCGTGTTCCGCGGCCGCTTCGTCGACGCCGCCGACGGGCTCAAGGGCTTCTCCACCCCGGGCGTCACGCGCGGGCACAGCGCCGCCGAGCGTGCGTTCTCGGTGGCGGCGACCCCGGCGAAGGACCCGCTCGGCTTCGACCTGGAGGCCGGCGACCCGCCGAACCCGGCCGGGCCGTACCCGAACGTGCACACCCGGCAGTCCAAGCCGGAACGGTTCACCTCGGACGGGCCGCGCCGGATCTTCTTCAACGCCGACGGCACGGCGATCACGCCGGGCAACTTCAGCTCGACCGGCGGCACCGTCCGGGCCAAGCCGGAGATCACCGCCGCGGACGGCGTGACCACCTCGGTCGCCGGCTTCGCGCCGTTCTTCGGCACGTCGGCGGCGGCGCCGCACGCCGCGGCGATCGCCGCGCTGGCGCTCTCCGGCAACCCCGGCCTCAGCAACGCCGAAATCCGGGCGGCGCTCACCAGCACCGCGCTCGACCTCGCCCCGAGCGGGTACGACAACCGCACCGGCCACGGCGTGATCCGCGCCGACCTGGTCCTGCGCAACACCGGCGCCACCCCGCAGCCGCTGGTCCGGGCCGGCACCCCGACGATCACCCCGGCCACCGGGGACGGCGACGCGTACCTGGAGGCCGGCGAACAGGCGACCGTGACGCTGCCGGCGACGAACACCGGCGACGCCACGGCCACCGGCGTCAACCTGGTGGTGGACTCCGACGACGCGCGGGCCACCGTGACGCCTCGGTCCCGCTCCTACGGCAACATCGCGGTGGGCGCGACGAAGACGCGGGACTACACGCTGAAGCTGGCCGCCGGATATCCGCTCGGCCGGCCGGTCAAGCTGACCGTGCGGGCCACGTTCGCCGGGGGTCTCTCCCCGACGACCAGCACCGTGGTGGTGCCGACCGGTCAGCCGTCGGCGACCGTGCGCGACTTCGCGTACGCCGGGGCGCCGGTGCCGATCCCGGACAACGACCCGACCGGCGCCACCGCCACGGTGGAGGTCAGCGGGGTCGGCTACGCGTCCTCGGTCACGCTGTCGATCGACGGCACGGAATGCTCCACCACCGCGGCCTCGACGACGGTGGGCCTGGACCACACCTTCGTCGGTGACCTGACCGGGACGCTGACCGCCCCGGACGGCCGCACCGCGACGCTGTTCTCGCAGGACGGCGGCGGCGGCAACAACCTGTGCCAGGTGGTGTTCGACGACACCGCCGCACGGCCGTTCAGCGCGGCGACGTCGGCTGACGCGCCGTACACCGGCAGCTGGCAGCCGGACGGTCCGCTGTCGGCGCTGCGGCTCGCCCCGGCCGACGGCACGTGGAGCTTCAAGGTCGCCGACAGCGCGAACTTCGACACCGGCACCCTGCGGGCGTTCTCGCTGCACCTGACCGGTTTCGAGGCGGCCTGACCGGTGCCGTCCGGGCGCGTCACGGCGCGCCCGGACGGCACCCGGGTCACCGGACCACGGTGACCGTGCACTTCGCGTAGGCCGACACGTGCTGACTGACCGAACCGAGCACCAGCCCGGCGAAACCGCCGTGACCACGCTGCCCGACCACCAGCAGGTCGGCGTTCGCCGATTCCTCGATCAGCACCTTCGCCGGCCGGCCCTGCTTGACCACCGGCTGCACGAGCACCGGCGGTTCCTCGCCGAGCTCCTCCTTGATGACCTGCCGGAGGTCGTCGGCGGTGCGCTGGCTCGGATCCGGCACATATCGCTCGGAGACGCTGACGCTGCCGGCCGGCGGCAGCAGCGTGTGCTCCCACACGTTGATCACGACCAGTTCGGCACCGTGGTGCGCGGCTTCCGCGGCGGCCCAGGCCAGCGCGCTGCGGCTGTGTGGTGACCCGTCGACACCGACCACGATGGTCCGCCAATCGCTCACCGTCGTCTCCTCCCGATCGAGCCGATGCCATTCAGGGTGGTCGAGATCTTGCCCGGCCGCCAGTCGTCGCTCCAAGTTGCGCCACGGTTACTGCGGGCTTAACTTTCGATCGATGGGCCTGACTCCGATCGCGTCGGCCGAAGGGGGTCCGATGACCACCACCACGACTGCCGGAACCGTCATGCCGGACGCCGGCCAGGTCGAGCGCAAACCGCTGATGACGGGCACCGCCCTGCTGATGATGAACCTCGGCTTCTTCGGGGTGCAGTTCAGCTTCGGCCTCACCCAGTCCGCGGTGAACCCGCTCTTCCTGCTGATCGGGGCCACCCCCGACCAGCTCCCGATCCTCAACCTGGCCGGCCCGGTCACCGGTCTGATCATCCAGCCGCTGATCGGCGCGATCAGCGACCGGACCTGGCATCCGCGCTGGGGCCGGCGCCGGCCGTTCATCACCGCCGGCGCGCTGCTCTGCGCGGTCATCCTGTTCCTGTTCCCGTTCGTCGGGATCCTCTGGCTGGCCGTGATCTGCTTCTGGCTGCTCGACGCCGGCAACAACACCTCGATGGAGCCGTACCGGGCGTTCATCTCCGACCGGCTGCCGAAATCGCAGCTGGCCCGCGGCTTCCTGACCCAGAGCATGTTCACCGGGGCCGGCGCGGTGCTGGCCAACCTCTCGCTGTTCATCCTGGAGAAGGTCGAGGCGCTGCAGCAGACCGCCGGCAACGGGGTGCCCTACTGGATGTACGTGTGCTTCATGATCGGCACCGTCTGCATCCTGCTCACCGTGCTGACCGCGATGGCGCGTACGAAGGAACTCACTCCCTCCGACGAGGAGATCGCGGAGGTGCGCGCCGCGCCGAAGGGCCTGCATCACGCGGTCCGCGAGATCGCCGACGCGGTCCGGGTCATGCCGGTCGCCATGCACAAGATCGGCGTCGTGTTCATGTTCCAGTGGTACGCGATGTTCATCTACTGGCAGTTCGTGGCGGTCAGTCTCGGCGAGACGGTGTTCAACACGACGCCGGAGGCGAACGACGCGGCCTGGAAGGAAGCCATCGGCTGGAGCGGCCTGGAGAACGCCGCCTACAACTTCGTCACCATGGTGTCCGCGCTGTTCCTGGTCGGCTTCGCCCGGCGGATCGGCGCCAAACGCGTGCACGCGGTCGCGCTCGGTCTGGCCGCGGTGTCGCTGATCTGGCTCTCCAACATCAGCAATCAGTACGTCGCGCTGGTCCCGATGATCGGCCTGGGCATCTTCTGGGCGAGTGCGGTCGGCATTCCGTACCTGATGGTGGCCAGCATGGTCCCGGCCAAGCGCACCGGCGTCTACATGGGCATCCTGAACATGATGATCGTGGTGCCGATGCTGATCCAGACGGTCACCTTCGGCTGGATCTTCGAGAACCTGCTCGACGGCCGGGGCAGCAACGCGATCATGCTGGCCGGTGTCCTGCTGGGCATCGGGGCGATCGCGATGCTCTGGGTCAACCCGCCCGACGAGGCCGACGAGTCGCCGATCGTGCCGCTCGGCCACAAACGCAGCATCACCGTCTACGACCGGGTCGTGGTCGGCTCGGACGGCACCCCCACCAGCCTGTACGCGGTGGACCGGGCCGCCGAGGTGGCCCAGGCCGCGCAGGCCCGGCTGGTCGTGGTCACCGCCTACCGGGAGAGCCCCTCGACCACCCCGCCGGCCGAGGGCGCGCACCGCGACATCGAGGGCATCGACGCCGCCCGCGAGGCCCTGGAGAAGTCGGTCACCGGGCTCACCCGGGAACGGGCCCGCTACATCGACCAGCGGCTGGTGGTCGGCGACCCGGCCCAGGCCCTGCTCGACGCGGTCGGCGCGAACCCGGCGAACCTGATCGTCGTCGGCAATCGCGGCCTCGGCGCCAGCCAGGGCCAGCTGCTCGGCTCGGTGCCGGCCGGTGTGGTGAAGAACGCCGTCTGCGACGTCCTCGTGGTGCAGACCTCCGCCCTCGACGAGGAGCGGGTGTTCACCGGTGAGGCGACCACCGGCTCAGCCGACCCGTCACCGCCGCCCGCCTAGGCTCCGGCGTCGCCCCAGACGGCCAGCTCACCGTGGGCCAGGCAGACGATGAGCAGGCCGTCCGGGCCGGCGACGGCCCAGGACTCCACGTCGGCGTCGGCGTCGACGGTCAGCTCCGAGCCACTGGCGAAGGTGATCCGCAGCTCGCCGGTGTCGCAGGTGCGCGCGGTCCGGACAACGTCGCCGAGCAGGGTCGCGATGGCGTCGGACGGATTGTCGCCGGGCACCACCTCGGCATGGCCGCACGGCCCGTCGAGACGGATGACGGCCTCGATCAGCACCTGGCGTCCACCGGTGAACCCGAGGACCACGGCGTGGCCGAGCCAGACGTACTCCAGTTTCCGCCCGGCCAGCAGGTCGAGCGGCACGGCTGGGGTCATGGGCACCTCGATCGGCTCGTAGGACCAGTGATGGCCCGGACCGTAGCCCGCCCCGCCATAAGAGAGCCTTAACGACGGTGGACTTGTTCGACTCGTGACGGTGCGCACCCCGTACGACGTGGGGTTCTCCGCCCGGATGGGCGGCCGGTGCCGCGCTGGCCGATTCCGTGGTTACCGGCCGCGATGCCGAGGTCTACGGTGGGTGGTGAAGGCTCGGCCGCGCCGCGAAAGCGCACCCGATTGGGGCGCGCCAAAACTTGATTCATTCCAGAAAAGCAGACTATCGTCATGCCCCATGACGTCCGACTTCGAGACTCAGCTCCGGGCGGTCTCGTTGCGCGTGACCAAACCCCGGTTGGCAGTGCTCACCGCACTGCACGACCACCCGCATGTCGACACCGACACGGTGATCGCGCTGGTGCGCGCGGATCATCCCACGGTCTCCCACCAGGCGGTTTACGATGTGCTGCGTGCCCTGACCGATGCCGGTCTGGTGCGGCGCATCCAGCCCGCCGGCGCGACCGCCCGCTACGAAACGCGGGTCCGGGACAACCATCACCATGTCGTGTGCCGATTCTGCGGTGCGATTGCCGACGTCGACTGCGCCGTCGGCCGCGCTCCCTGTCTCACGGCCTCGGACGACCACGGGTTCGTGATCGACGAGGCAGAGGTCGTCTTCTGGGGCACCTGCCCCGATTGCGTGACCACATCATCCGCTAATGCAGAAGGAAGCCGATGAGCGACATTCAAGACCCGAAGCAGACCGGCTGTCCGGTTGCGCACGACTCCGTGACCGCGCACGGCAGCGAGAGCGAGAACCCGGCGATCGACGCGCCCACGCCGAAGACCGGTGGGCGCCCACGGACCAACCGTGACTGGTGGCCCAACCAGCTCGACCTGTCCGTGCTGCACGCCCACTCCTCCAAGGGCAACCCGCTGGGCCCGGACTTCGACTACGCGAAGGAGTTCGCCAAGCTCGACGTCGAGGCCCTCAAGCAGGACATCGTCGAGGTGCTCACCACCTCGCAGGACTGGTGGCCGGCCGACTTCGGTCACTACGGCGGCCTGATGATCCGGATGAGCTGGCACGCCGCGGGCACCTACCGGATCCACGACGGCCGTGGCGGCGCCGGTGACGGCGGCCAGCGCTTCGCCCCGCTCAACAGCTGGCCGGACAACGCCAACCTGGACAAGGCGCGCCGCCTGCTGTGGCCGGTCAAGGCCAAGTACGGCCAGAAGATCTCGTGGGCCGACCTGCTGGTGCTCGCCGGCAACGTGGCCATGGAGTCGATGGGCTTCAAGACCTTCGGCTTCGGCTTCGGCCGCGAGGACGTCTGGGAGCCCGAGGAGATCTTCTGGGGCCCGGAGGACACCTGGCTCGGCGACGAGCGCTACGCCTCCGAGAAGACGATGGCCGAGGGCGTCGGCGCGACCGAGATGGGCCTGATCTACGTCAACCCGGAGGGCCCGCGCGGTAACGCGGACCCGCTGTCCGCGGCGCACTTCATCCGGGAGACCTTCGCCCGGATGGCGATGAACGACGAGGAGACCGTCGCGCTGATCGCCGGCGGCCACACCTTCGGCAAGACCCACGGCGCCGCCCCGGCCGACAACCACGTCGGCGCGGAGCCGGAGGCCGCCCCGCTGGAGGCCCAGGGCCTCGGCTGGCTGAGCACCCACGGCAGCGGCAAGGGCGCGGACACCATCACCAGTGGTCTCGAGGTCACCTGGACCGACAAGCCCACCCAGTGGAGCAACCGGTTCTTCGAGATCCTGTTCGGCTACGAGTGGGAGCTGACCACCAGCCCGGCCGGCGCGAAGCAGTGGGTCGCCAAGACGACCGACGAGATCATCCCGGACGCCTTCGACCCGAACAAGAAGCACCGCCCGACGATGCTCACCACCGACCTGTCGCTGCGGGTCGACCCGGCGTACGAGAAGATCTCCCGCCGGTTCCTGGAGAACCCGGAGGAGTTCGCCCAGGCGTACGCCAAGGCCTGGTACAAGCTGCTGCACCGCGACATGGGCCCGGTCAGCCGCTTCCTCGGCCCCTGGGTGCCGGAGGCCCAGCTGTGGCAGGACCCGGTGCCGGCCGTCGACCACGAGCTGGTGGGTGACGCCGACGTCGCCGCCCTGAAGGCGAAGGTCCTGGAGTCCGGCCTGTCCACCAGCCAGCTGGTCGCCACCGCGTGGGCGTCGGCGGCGAGCTTCCGCTCCACCGACAAGCGCGGCGGCGCCAACGGCGCCCGTCTGCGCCTGGAGCCGCAGCGCAGCTGGGAGGTCAACCAGGGTACGGGCGACGTGATCGCCGTGCTCGAGAAGATCCAGCAGGAGTTCAACGCGGCCGGCGGCGCCAAGATCTCGCTCGCCGACCTGATCGTGCTGGCCGGTTCGGCGGCCGTCGAGAAGGCCGCGAAGGACGGCGGTGTCGAGGTGACCGTGCCGTTCCACCCGGGCCGCACCGACGCCTCCCAGGAGCAGACCGACGTCGAGTCGTTCAAGGTCCTGGAGCCGCGCGCCGACGGCTTCCGCAACTACCTGCGGCCGGGCGAGAAGACCCAGCCGGAGATCCTGCTGGTCGACCGGGCGTACATGCTGAACCTGACCGCGCCGGAGATGACCGTTCTGGTCGGCGGCCTGCGCGCGCTCGGCAACAACTTCGGTGGCGCCCAGCACGGTGTCCTCACCGACAAGCCGGGCGTGCTCACCAACGACTTCTTCGCCAACCTGCTCTCCCCCGGCACCCGGTGGAAGGCGGCGGAGTCCGCGGAGCACGTCTACGAGATCCGCGACCTGGCCACCGACGAGGTGAAGTGGACCGCCACCGCGGTCGACCTCATCTTCGGTTCCAACTCGCAGCTGCGCGCCCTCGCCGAGGTCTACGCCAGCGCCGACGCCCGCGAGAAGTTCGTCAACGACTTCGTCGCGGCCTGGACCAAGGTCATGGAGCTGGACCGCTTCGACCTCGTCTGACCCCCGCACCACCCGGCGAGCCCCGGTCGATCCGCACGGATCGGCCGGGGCTCGCGCCCTTACCGGGTGATCCAGACCTGGTTGTGCGGCTCGCCGTCGACCCAGCGGAGCATGTCGCCGGCGAGACGGCGCAGCTCGCGCGGATCGAACTCCTCGACCGGCGCGCCGAACGCGGTGTGGACGATGGCCAGCACCCGCCAGAGCAGGCCCGTGCCGGCCCGGCGGGTCAACCCCAGCTCGCCCTCCCCGCCGATGCCCCAGCGGGTGCCCGGCGCCTCGGCGATCACCACCTCACCGACGTACGCGGTGACCCGCTCGACCGTGGCCCGGTACCAGGGGTCGAAGGGCGCCTGGGCGGCGTAGGTGCCGCCGGCGAGCACGCCGTAGTAGGACCTCCCGAGCGTGGGCTCCGCGTCCTCGGCCAGCAGCAGGTCGCGCGAGTCCCGCAGCCAGGCCCAGAGCTCGTCGAGCGACTCCCGGGTGCCCTCCAGGGCCAGGCCGGACAGCTCGCGCAGCCGGTCGGTGAGCGGCGCCGTGCTGGTGTGCCAGGCGATCAGCGTCGCCTCCTGCTCGACGCTGAGCCGCGGCTCGCTCGCCGTGGTCACCGGCGGCACGCCCAGCTCGGCGAGCTGCCGCAACAGGTACGGCCGGTGCCGCGGCTGGTCCCGGTCGAACTCGATCTGGTAGAGGTCCCGGGCCTCGGTGAGGCGGCCACGCGCAGTCAGGATGCGGGCGTGCAGCCGGATCTCCGGAAGCCGGTACGCCCCGCCCACCTCGATCGGCTCCTGGTTCTGCAAGCGCTCCAGGATCACGTCCACCGACGTCAGCGCGTTCAGCGCGGGCAGCATCCGGCCGGCGACCACCTCGCCGAGCGACGCCTCGTCGCTGAGGTCCCCGCGGTGTTCCAGGACGCACTGGTGGTGGATGTCCGGCAGGTGCAGCCGCACGTACGCCCCGGCCAGGAGCAGGTGCTCGTCCGGCTCACAGCCGAACCGGTGGTCGAGGGTGATGACGTGGGTCAGCTCGTCGTCGACGACGCGGATCAGCCGCTCGCCGTCGCGCGTGAAGCCGGTGAGTTCCTCCACCGTCCGGAAGGCCCGGTCCATCGCGGCCATCCACGGCGGCCGCTTCTTCACGGACTTCTCCCACTGCCGTCGCAGCGCGGTGGACAGCCGCTGGGCCGGCACCGCCGGCGCGGTGATCAGCACGGCCTCCCGGTCCACGTGGTCGACCGCAGTCACCCCCGGCACCGTCCGAAGGAACTCGACCATCTCGGCCACCAGATCCTCGCGATCCGAGGCCACCTCCTCCAGAAAGACCAGCTCATGCGTGTACATGTCCCCGAACCGGGTCTCCCCGAGGCGCCAATCATCATCCACGGCGGTCAGTATGCCGCCAACCGGGGATGAGATCCTTCCCGGATGCGGGAAGATCTCGACCGGGTGCCGTGGAAGCTGCTGCGGCACAATTACGGCCGGGCCACCGACGTGCCGGCCCTGCTGCGCCGGTGCGGCGACCGCGACGTGTCCGCGGCCGGCGACGCCCTCGACGACCTGACCAATCTGCTCTACCACCAGGGCGGCTGGGTCTGCTCGGCGGCGTCCGCCGCGCTGCCGTTCCTGCTGGACCTGGCCGAGGACGTGACGGTCCACCATCGACCCGAGACGGTCGCACTGGTCGCCCGGCTGGTGGACGAGGCGTCGATCGTCGAGGCGCGCTTCGTCGACCAGGACTGGCCCGGGGCGGTCGAGCCGGCCGTCCCGCGCATGCTGGCGCTGCTCGACGATCCGGACCCGCAGGTACGCCGCGAGGCGACCTACCTGGTCAGCCGGCCCGGACTGCCCGCCGGCACGGCCGTCGCCGCGCTCACGCAACGCTGGCGTACGGAGACCGACCGGATCACCCGCCGGGACCTGGCGCTGGCCCTCGGTGCCCTGCTGGCCCGAGATCCCAGCGAGGACAGCCTCCGCTCCGAGCTGTACGCCGCCCTCGACTCCTCCGACAGCCAGCTGGGCCTCGCCGCCCTGCACGCACTCGCGCCGACCCTGCCGGATCTGCCGGTGCGGCGGCTGGCCGAGGCGGTGGCTGCGGTCCGGCACGACGACGCCGCCGACTGGCAGGAGTCCGCGTGGCTCGGCGGCGGCTCACGACAGGTGATCGTCAACCAGACGGCCCGGTTGCTGCGCCACGATCCGGCGTCGGCGACGACGTTCACCCTGGCCGTCGGCCGCGCCGCGGACCGCGACGAACGGATCGCCGGGATGCAGCAGGCCGCCACCCTGCTCGCCGAATGGCGTGCCGTCGCGCCCGGACTCGCCGACTTTCTCGCCGAGCGGCTCGCCGACGACGACCCCGAGGTGCGTTTCCGCGCCGCGTACCTGATGGGCTGTGTGCCGGCCACCGCATCGGGTGACGTGCTCGCCGGCCTGGCCGCGGACGCGGCCCCGCGTGACACCCGGCAGTCCACCACGGTCGGCGACGCGGCGGCGTGGGCGCTCGCCCGGCTGAATGATCCACGGTGTCTGCCCGCACTGGTGGAACGCCTGACCGGCCCGCGGGCGCGTGGGCGCACTGGCGGATGACGGGCGATCCGGGGACGGCTCTGCCGGCGCTCACCCGCCAGCTGGACGCCGGCATGCGCCACGAGCAGCTGCGGGAGCTCGGCGATCCGGGCACGCTCGCGGCCGGCACGGCCGATCGGTTGCGGCAGCTGGCCGGTTCCGGAGACGACTGGGTACGGGCGGAGGCCGCATACGCGCATCATCGCGTCACCGGTTCCGCGGAGGTGGCCGTCCCTGTGCTCACCGAACTGGTCGCCCCGCTGGCCGAGGGTCGCTGCCTGCCGGTGATGATCACTGCCCTGGAGCACCTCGCCGCGATCGGCCCGGCAGCCGCCGCCGATCCTGTCGCCGCAGCAGGGCCCGCCGGCGCGGCTGGGACGGTCGCGCGGGCGGTGCTGAACAGCCCTCGCCGACTGGCGTATTCCGGCAGTTGGCGGGTGTTCGCCGAGGACGAGCGCCTGCGCGCCGCGGCGGACGCCCTCGCTTGACGCCAGCCCACAGAACGCTAGCCCCTCAGACCACCAATCCTCAGGAAGCCGGCCCTCAGGAAGCCGGCTCGATCGACACGGCGCCCACCCGGGTCTGCACCTCGATGCGGTGCTTCGAGGCGGGATCCTGATCGACCGTGACCTTCGACCGGCCGATTTCCGTGGTGACCGAGACCGCGTAGGCCGTCTCCGGCGGCAGGCCGAGGCTCACCGCACCCACCTCGGTCCGGACCGCCAGGCTGGCCGGCGCCTTCGTGAACTCCAACTCGGTGGCGCCGGCCTGGCTGCCGACCTTCACCTGCGGGGCGCCCAGGCCGCTCCCGCGGATCGCACCCGCGTCGGTCGTCACCTGGACCGGCCCGGTCAGCCCGGTCAGCGTCACGGCGCCGGCTTTCGCGGTGACATCGGTCCGCGTCTCGGCCGGCACCTGGATGCGGAACTCCACCTCGCACCGGATGCCGTCGTCGCGGCACCCGGTCTCGGTCAGGGTGAACCTGCCGGACTGCACGCTGTGTGCCGTCTCCGGCCGGTTCTCGCCGTAGCGGAAGCGTTCGGTGACCCGGATCGGACCCGGCCCGGCCTCGATGGTGATCGCGGCGGCGCGGGCGTCCACGACCACCGCGTCGACCGGCTCGTCCACCTGATAGGACTGCTCGTCCGAGGTGAGCGCGGCGTCACCGCAGGCCGCCAGCACGGCGAGCAGAGCCAGCACGGACAGCACACGCCGAGTCACCGCCATGACCCCACGGTGTCAGCCTGACCAGCGCTGAGGCAACGCCGCCACGCCCGCCTTCGCGGGCTGCGCCCTCTGCCGTCCGGCTGACAGCCCCGCGGCCCCGCCCCGCGTAGGCTGACCGGCCACGCTGCTCAGGATCCGATCAGGAACCGCCGGACGGCTCGATCGCCCTCGGCGTTGCGGCCCTGGATCGAGTGACCCATGCCGCGGATGACGACCAGCTTGCCGCAGGGGGTGCGGGCCGCCTGTTCCCGCGCCCACTCGACCGGTGTGGACAGGTCACGGTCACCATTGAGCAGTAGCACGGGCATCATCAGCTGGTCGTACGGCGGCTCGGGGTTGGGCCGCGACGGCGGCCAATGCCGGCAGCCCTGGATGATGCCCTGCTCGATCGCGGTTTTCGCCTCGAAGGGCCAGGCCTCGTCCGGGGAGATCTTGTCGAGGGCGCGGGCGACGGCCTCGTCACGCTCGCGCAGCGTCGCGGTCGCGTCGCCCCACGGCGCGCTGCGCAGGTCGGCGCAGAGGGTCGCCAGGTGCAGGCCGGCGCTGAACTCGGCCGGTGGCGTGGCGCCGCCGCCCTGCAGGTCGGCGATGGCGGCGGTCAGCGGGCCGGGATCGCCCTGTGCCGCCTGATGCAGCAGGTCGAGCACCGGGAAGAAGGTCTCCCCGGTCAGTTTCGGATCGACGATGCTGGCGATCACGAGCAGGTCGAAGACGCCGACGCCGATGTCGTGGCGGCGGACCACCCGGGCCAGTTCGGCGGCCGGGTCGTAACCGCATCGCTGCTCCTGGCACGCGCGCCGCAGGACCGTGCCGGACCGGCGCAGGCTGTCCAGGTAGAGGGCGTCCGGGTCGTTCTGCGGGACGACCGAGTCGAGGACCATCCGGGTCACCCGGCGGGGATGGGTCAGGCCGTACTGGGAGGCGACGAAACTGCCGTAGGAGACGCCGTCGAGGGTCCACCGCGGCACCCCGAGCGCCCGGCGCAGATCCTCCAGGTCGGCGACGGTGTCCGCGGTCGTGTAATGGTTCCGGGTGCGCCCGAGCTGGCCGGCGCATTCCCGCACGGCGGCCGCGGAGGGCGGGGTGATGTCCGAGGAGCCCACCTCCGCCTGCACCCGGGGGCAGTCGATCGCGCCCGCGCCGGTCCCCCGCTGGTCGATCATGACCAGCCGGTAGTCGTCGACGAGATAGGACAGTCGCTGGGAGATCCGCGGGACGAGGGCGGGCCCGGGCTGGCCCGGGCCACCGGAGAGGACCAGCAAGACGCCGCGGGGCGCGTCCGCGTTGTCCGCCACCGCGACACGCAGCCGCAGCTCTCCGGGCACGCGCCCGCTCCGGTCGAGCGGCACGGTGAGGACGGAACAGGTGTAGGTCGCGATCTCGGTGCACGGCTGAGCCTCGGTGAGGGCCGGCCGGGCCGGGCGCTGCTCGCTCGCCGCGGGGACCCCGAGCGGCATCAGCAGCGCGAAGGTCGCCAGGACTACTGCCGGGATTGTCATGTCGCCATGCGACACCCGGCCGGGCGGCGCGGCGTTGGACTTTCATGCGCGTTTGCCGTCAGGCGAGCATCCGCTTGACGGTGCTCGGCGACCGGCCGAGATGCTTGCGGACGACCCGGGTCAGGTGTGACTGGTCGGCGAACCCGTAGCGGGCCGCCAGGGTGCGCAGACAGTCGGCGCCGTCCTGCAGGTCGCTGAGCACGGCGCGGACCCGCATCCGGTTGCGGTACTCGGTCAGCGTCTCCCCGGTGACCCGGCGGAAGATCCGGCTCAGGTGGTGCTCCGAGCAGTTCACCGCCGCGGCGATCTCGCCGAGGCCGAGCGCGAACCGGCGGTCGGCGAGCACCTCGCGGGCGTCGGAGACCAGGCGCCGGTGCAGGACCGCGGTCGCCGGCCGCGCCGGGCCACCTCGGGCGGCGCCGTCCGGGGCCGCGGCGAGCCGGTCCATGATGGTGTGCACCTGTTCGGCCACGGCGAGCAGGTCGTCACCCCGCCGGCAGGTCGTGAGCAGCAGCCGGTGGTGCAGGTCCAGCGCGTCGTCGAGGCGGAACTGCCAGACGCCCCGCGGCCACCGGTCCGCCACCTCCGGATCCAGCTCCACCGCGGTGAAGGTGTCGCCGCAGCCCAGCGGGTGCGCCACGCGCATCTCGTCGCCGGGCCGGGTCAGGGTCGCCACGCTGCCGTCGATGAACAGCTCCTCGCCGTTGACCCGCAGCAGGTAGGCGCCGGAGCGGGGCAGCACGAGCCGGTGGCCGGTCTCGTACCCGGGCGGGCTGAACCGTCTGCCGTCGACCCCGCACCGCGCCTCGAACAGCCGCACGCCGTCGAGGTGCCCGAGGCACCTGCCCGAGCCGGGCTGGCCGGCGTATCGGGCCCTGCACTGCTGGCATGCCCGTCCCATGGAACCTCCGCGAGCCGAGTATGCCAGCCGCCCCGCGGGGAATCGACAATCGCGCATGGACGACGTATGGTGCAGGACCGGTGGGAGCGCTCCCACCTCCGCCTTCCTACCACCCTGGGGGGTTCTTCATGAGCCGCGCCATTCGTGTCCTGCTCGTCGGCGGCGTTCTGCTGACCGGCGCGGCCTGCGGCACCGCACCGAACGCGCCGACCGCCACCGGAGCGAGTTCCGCCCCGAGCGCACCCCCGGCGATCGCGGCCACCTGCGAGGCGCTCGCCCAGGCGTACGGGAAGAACATGGCGCCGCTGGCGCAGTCGCTGTCGGACCTGGTCGCCGACCGCAAGGCGGTCGCGCCGGCGCAGCAGGCGCTGGCGGCCTTCGCCACCGCCGTGCAGGACGCCACCAAGGGCAGCGAGGACCGCCAGGTGCGCGCCGACGGCAAGCAGGCCGCCGACCAGATGCGGGCCAAGTCCACCGACAAGGCGTTCTTCAGCACGATCAAGAAGCCCGAGGACGTCGACAAGACGATCGGCCCGACCCTCACCGAGTGGCTGGCGCCGGTCCAGCGCCACTGCACCTGAGCGGGCGCCGGTCAGCCGCGCAGCGCCCGGAGGTATTCGCCGGGGGTGGTGCCGACCGCGGCACGGAAGTCGTTGACCAGATGCGCCTGGTCGGTGTAGCCGAGCCGGGCCGCGATGGCGGCCGCACCGGCCTCGCCGTCGACCGCGAACTGGCGGACCACGTCCTGCAGCCGCACCCACCGCCGGACCCACGCCGGGCCGTGCCCGATCGTCTCGCGCAACGCCCGCTGCACCGTGCGCGCCGACGCGCCGGCCGGCAGCGGATCGCCGCGGTGGATGGCGGCCACCACGTCGTTGGCGAGCCGCTGACGGGCGGTCAGCGGCCGTTCGGCGGCCATCTCGGTGATCAGCGCGGTGGCCCGTACGATCCGGGACTCGACGTCGGGAGCGTCGGCGACCGCCCGCAGCAGCGTGTGCAGCCGAGCGTCCAGCCCGGGGCCGACCGGCAGGGTCCGGTCGGCGACGGCCTGCGGCGTCAGGTCGCTGACGACCGCCAGCCCGGCCGGGCGCAGCCGGATCGCGAACGCCCGTCCCGACCCGGCGATCTCCCGTGACCAGGCGCGGGCGTGCACGCCGGTCAGCACGAGCTCGGCGGGAACCCGGCCCTCCTCGACGGTGAGCGTCACCGCCGGGTCGGTGACAACCCGCTGCTCGATGCGCTCGCCGCCGGGCAGGTTCCAGGCCACGGTCCAGAAGTGGTCGACCACGGCGGCGATCGCGGCGCCGGCCGGGTAGATCGTCGCCGCGTACCGGGTCAGGTTCTCCGGGTGCAGCACGCCCGACCGTTCGGCCCGGCCGAGCAGCCGCGGGGTGTTCGTGTCGCGAATCTCCAAGACCTCTCTGCCCGCCGCGTACAGGATGGCGCCCATGCACAGCACCGACTACGTCAACACGTTCATCATGGTCGCGGCGGACAGCGCGGCGGCGAGCGCGTCCGTTCCACCGCAGCGGGCCACGCCCAGCGTCGCCGAGCGTACGTTCCGGATGATCGCCGAGGCGCCCTACCGCTACACGTCCGACGACGTGATCTTCACGGTCTGGGCCGACCGGCAGGATCTGCCGGAGGCCTCCCGCGCGGCCGCGCGGGAGACCTTCTTCGCCAAGGGCCAGCCCTGCCTGCGCTCCAGTGACCTCGGCAAACGGTACGGGTGGGGCATCCACTGCGACGCGCACGGCCGGGTCGCCCTGGCGGCCGTGGGCTCGGCCGAGTACGACCAGCTGGCCGCCGGCCGCGCACCGGACGGGACCGCGGTGACGGTGACCCGGGCGATGCGCAGCAGCCGCCGGTGAGGGGTCACGCGGGTTCCCGGTCCGCGACGAAGTAGTTGCTCTTCTTCGGCTGCTCGATGCCGGCGTGGCGGCCGCGCGGGCGTGGCAGCTTGACCATGTGCGGGATGTGCTTGGCGCAGTGGATGTAGGCCTCCTGGACCCGGGCCACGACCCAGAGCCGGGCACGCAGCCCCGGTGGCGTGCCGGCCTGCTCGTCGGGGTCCTCGACGATCTCCGCGGTGCCGTTGACGTGCAGGCCGATGACGTCCTGGAAGTCGATGAAGAGCAGTCCGACGTGGCCGTTCTCGGTGATGTTGCCGAGGCTGGCCATGACGCCGTTGCCGCGGTACTCCGGCCAGCTCAGATGCTCGTCGTCGAGGACCCGGACGAATCCGGGCGGCCCGGCACGGAAGGTGCTGTCGCAGCTGCCGCCGGCGTCGGCGGTGGCGAGGAACATCATCTCCTGACGGCTGATGAAGTGGCGCATCGTGTCGTTGAGGTGGTGCAGGGTCTGCCGCGCATCGAAGGCGTCGGCTCGTTGCCGGGTGCCGAGTCGGTCCTGCAGTTGCCGCTCACCGTGGTTCATGATGGCCCTTCCTGCTGGCGGATACGCTGCGCCACAGTTTCAGGGAGTAGTCAGCCAGTTGCACAGAGTTGCAACTTGCAAAGAACGGGCTCTAATGTGGCCGATCCGGGCACGTTCGCGCAGCCCGGCTGGAGCACGGCACTCTCCCGAGGTCCCACCCTCGCCCGATGGCATATCACCCGATCGGGTTACCGCGAACACTTCCGCGCCGTCCGGCGAAGAGCGGTCGAGAGGATGGTGACAGCCGATGGAGACGGACGTTGATGTGGCTCCCGGCCCCGACGGCCGGCACGTGCGCACCGACGCCGAGCTGATCGCCGGCGCACGCCAGGCGCCGGAATGCTTCGCGACGGTGTTCGACCGGCACTACGGCCGGATCTACGCGTACGCGGCCCGGCGGCTCGGCCGCGACCTGGCCGAGGACGTGGCGTCGGAGACGTTCACGGTGGCGTTCAGCCGGATCGGCGGATACGACACGGCCCGCCCGGACGCGGCGCCGTGGCTCTACGGCATCGCGTCCAACCTGATCGCCCGCCACGGACGGGCCGAGTCACGGCGCTACCGGGCGCTCGCCCGCCTGGCGCCGGAGGAGGCCGTCAACGGGCACGACGACGCCGTCGCCGGCCGCCTCGACGCGGCCACCCAGCGGGGGCGGCTCGCGGCGGCGCTCGCCCGGCTCTCCGGCGGCGAGCGGGACGCGCTGCTGCTGGTGGCGTGGGCGGGCCTCAGCCAGCTCGAGGTGGCGGCGGCGCTCGACGTCGCGGCCGGCACGGTCCGGTCCCGGCTGCACCGGGCGCGGCAGGAGATGCGTACGGCTCTGGGAGAAGGGGACCTGTGATGAACGAGATCGACGTGCTGCAGGAAGTGTTCGGGCCGGACGAGGTCCCGTCGGCGGCGGCCCACGACCGGGCCCGCGCGGCCCTGCTGCACCGGATCAACGACCCCGGGCCGGCCCGCCGGCGGCCGCGCTGGGCGATCCGGATCACCGCGATGGTGGCGACCGCGGCGGCGGCCGCGGTGGGCATCGTGGCACTGGAGAACATCGGCGCCGTCGACGAGCGCGGCACCAGCCGGCCGGTGGTCGCGGCGCTGCCGTTCGCCAAACCGGCGAAGGCCGCCGAGCTGCTGGAGAACGCGGCCTGGGCGGCCGCCCGCAAGCCCTGGGCAATGCCCCGCGACGACCAGTTCATGTACGTCGAGACGATCTCCACGTTGAACCGCAGGAAGATCCTGGAGGCCGCGCCGAACGGCCCGCTGGTGCCCGGCAAGACCGAGACGGTACGCCAGGAGACGTGGATGCGCGTCGACGGCGACGTGATGGCGTCGCGTGAACGGGGCGGCAGACTGGAGGTGACTCGGCGGACCGCGACGATGTCGTGGGGCACCATCCCGTACGCGGATCTGGCCGGGCTGACCACGCCGGAGAAGTTCCAAGGGTGGCTCGACGCTCCCAAGACCTTCGGGGCGGACCCGGACGCGCTGCTCATGCAGCAGGTGCTCCCGCCGGACGTGGAGGCCGCGATCTACCGGTGGCTGGCCCGCCAGCCCGGTGTCCAGGTCGACCTGCACTCGGTGAACCTCGACGGGCGCCCGGCCATCGCGCTGACCTGGACCGAGGAGGGCTACCTCAAGAAGGATCTGCTGTTCGACCCGCGGACCTACGCGCTGATCGGTGACCGCCTGGTGGCCGTCGACGACCACGTCAGGGAGTCCCTCGACGGGACCACGCGGATCAAGGCCGGCGACGTCTTCCGGCTGGTCGTGCGCAGCCGGGCCGGCATCGTCGACCGCCCCGGCGACACGGTCTGAGACAGCCGGTCAGACGTCGGCCTCCAGGGCGAAGGTGTTGCCGTCCGGGTCCTGGAACCACGCGATGCGCCCGCCGCCGGCCCGCGCGGTGATCCCCTTGGGATCGTGGTCGTACTCGTCGTAGCGGACCATCTCGACGCCGGACGCGGCCAGCTCGTCGACGATCCGGTCGAGATCATCCACATACCACGTCACGAGGGTCGCGCGGGTCTTGCCCGCGGTGACCGACTGGTAGACGTTCAGAGCCGGTTCGCCGGCGGCGCCGTAGACCCGGCTGCCGTCGGCGATCCTGGCGCTGGGGCCGGACTGCAGCACCGGGAGGCCCAGCTTGCCTTCGTAGAACTCGACCGCCCTCGTGATGTCGGAGACGGCGATCGACGCTCGGAGAGGAAACGCGCTCAAGGGCATAGGCCACCCTCTCACAACCCGGCGGCCGGCCGGCGCCTCCAGCGCACCAGTGGCCCGTAGACCAGCCGGGCGAAGTACGGGCCGGTGAGCCGGCGGAAATCCGCGGAGCTGTTGTCGCGCGGGAACGGCTGCTCGGGGACCGGCCTGCCGAGGAACGCGCAGAGCGGCGCCCACCCGTCCGTGGCCCGGAAGGTCAGCAGCCGGTCGGGCGGGAAAGCCGCCTGCACCTGCTCGACGTGCCGGGTGAAGACCGATGTCAGGTACGCACGGTCGGCGAGCCGGTCGTCGAAGAGCGGCTGTTCGATGGTCTCCCGGGTCATGGCCAGGAACGCGCGCAGGTCCGGGCTCACCCGCTCGGCCACGCGGGCGGCGACGCGGGCGGGTCCGCGCGGCGGGTCGACGCGCTGCTTGAAGATGGTGTTGCGGGCGCTGTCGTACCAGGCGTCCGGGTCGCGCACGGTGAGCACCAGCTTCGCCTCCGGGAAGGCGTCGGCGAGCTCCCGCCAGTAGGCGGCGACCGGCCAGTCGACCGCGCTGCGGAAACCGCCGAAGACGCGGTTCCAGTCCGGCGCGGCGCCGCGGGCGATGTCGAGCCATTGCCGCACGCGCTGGGGGTCGCTCATCACGTCGAGCATGTGATAGCACGGCCCGAAACCGAGCACGTCCAGCGCCGACCGGAGTGACGTGGTGCCCGTGCGCGCGAAACCGACGCCGATCACCTGCAGCACGATCGCCTCCCCGCCGATCCATGAAAGTCGATCCGATGCTACCGGCGCGCCCGCCCTCACCGGCGGTAGCGCACCGTATTCTCATCTCGCACCCGAGGGAGATGGGGAATCATGCGGATCACCGTGCTGGGCGCTGGTTCATGGGGTACCACGGTGGCGTCCGTCCTCACCCGCCGGGATCACGAGTCGCTGATCTGGGCGCGCAACCCGGCCACCGCGGACGAGATCAACGCCAAGCACACCAACGAGCGCTATCTCACCGGTTTCCCGCTGCCGGGCCGGCTTCGCGCCACCTCCGATTTGGCCGAGGCGGCAGCTCACGCAGAGCTGCTCGTCGTCGGCGTGCCGACCGGGGCCTTCCGCGCCACCCTGGAGCAGGTCCGGCCGGACCTGCACCCGTGGATCCCGGTGGTGAGCCTCAGCAAGGGCCTGGAGCGTGACTCGCTGCTGCGGATGACCGAGGTGATCAAGCAGGTGCTGCCGGGACATCCCGCCGCCGCGCTCACCGGCCCCAACCTGGCCAAGGAGATCATGGCGGGCATGGCGGCGGCCACGGTGATCGCGACCGAGGACCTCACCGTCGCCACCGAGATCCAGCGGGTGTTCCGGCGGGGTCTGCTGCGCGTCTACACCAACCACGACGTGATCGGCTGCGAGGTCGGTGGGGCGCTGAAGAACGTCGTCGCCATCGCCACCGGCATCGCCCAGGGCCTGGGCGTCGGCGACAACACCCGGGCCGGGGTGATCTCCCGCGGGCTGGCCGAGCTGACCACGCTGGCGGTCGCGATGGGCGGCGAGCAGACCACGCTCGCCGGGCTGGCCGGCATGGGCGACCTGGTGGCGACGTGCATCAGCCCGCACAGCCGCAACCGGCACGTCGGCGAGCAGCTCGGCCGCGGCCGGAGCCTGGACGACATCCTCGCCGAGATGGGCCAGGTGGCCGAGGGCGTCAAGACCGTGCACGCCGCGGTGCAGCTGGCCGACCGGTACGGGCTGCCCATGCCCATCACCCGCACCATCCACCGGGTGATCACCGGCGACATCACGGCCGAGCGGGCCTACGACGGCCTGCTGCGCACCCACCCGGCCGGCCACGAGTCCGAACCCGGCTGACAGCGGGCGGGCCGGGTGCCCGGTCAGGGGGTGGGGAACTCCTCGACCGGCTTGTCACGCATGTAATCGGCCAGGGTTTCGTAGACCGCGGGATTCACGATGCCGTGCGACATGCGGTCGGTGTGGCCGGCCCAGTCCGGGTTGGCCAGGTAACCGGCGACCACCAGGGACCGGGTGCCGACCACCAGGGCGGCGGTCTTGTCGTCGTCGGTGGTGCCGGTCTTGCCGAACACCGGGTGGCCGACCACGTCGCGGACCTGCGCGGCGGTCGCGCCGCCGCAGGAGCCGAGCTGGGCCTGGTCGCCGACCGGGCAGCGGGCCGCGTCGAGGGTCTTACGGGCGACGTCCGCGGTGGTCGCCCGGGTGCAGGCCGCTCCGCCGGCGTCGACCTTGCTGCCGTCCTCGGTGGTGATGCTCTCCACCGGGGTGGGTGCGCAGTATTCGCCGTCGGCGGCGAGCGTCGCGTACGCCGCGGCGATGTCCAGCGGGGTGGAGGCGGAGACGCCCAGGGTGAACGCGCCCCACTCGTGCGCGGCCTCCGGGTTGTTCGCCCGCTCGGCGTCGTCGGGCTGGCGGAACTGCACACCGAAGCGCTTGGCCACGTCGACCACCTTCTCCGCGCCGACCCGCTCCTGCAGCGGCACGAAATAGGTGTTCACCGACCGGCCGAACGCGGTCCACATGGTGAAGTTGCCGCTCTCGCTCGCCGAGGCGTTGGACGGGCAGTAGTAGCCACCGCAGCCGGCCGGGGCGGCCGAGTCGAGGTAGCGCGACTTGTAGCGCTGCGGCGAGTAGATCGTGGTGTCCAGACCCATCCCGTTCTCCAGGGCGGCGACCATGGTGAACATCTTGAACACCGAACCCGCCTGGTAACCGGGGATGTCCGCGCTGCCGGTGATGATCGGATTGGTGGTGTTCGGATAGCTGCCGCGCACCCCCTTGCGGGCCTCGGCCGGGTTCGAGGAGAGCTTGTTCTTCGGGTCCTCGGCGTCGTCGTTCTTGAACTTGCGGTTCGCGGCGAGCGCCCGCACCGCGCCGGTGCCCGGCTCGACGGCGGCCAGCATCAGCGCGTTGGGGTCGTCGTCCTGCTGCCGCTCGGTGATCTCCTTGCGGGCCGCGGACTGCGCCTCCAGGTCGAGCGTGGTGACGATCCGGTAGCCGCCGCTCTTGAGCAGGCGCTCCCGATCGTACGAGGTCTCGCCGAACGCCTTCTGGCTCAGCCACCACCGGTGGAAGTAGTCGCAGAAGAAGCCCCAGTGGTTCTTCGCCACCGACACGCAGCCGCTGCTGGGGCGTTTCGTGGTGCGGCCCAGTTTCACCTTCTTGGCCGCGGCGGCCTCCTCGGCGGTGATCTGCCCGAGCTCCAGCATGTTGTTGATGATGTAGTCACGCCGGGCCAGCGCCTGCGGATAGCCGGTCTCGGTCGTGGGGTCGAACGCGGTCGGCGCCTTGACCATGCCGGCCAGCAGGGCCGACTCGGCGACCGTCAGCTCCGCCGGGGTCTTGCTGAAGTAGACCTGGCTGGCGGCGTTGATGCCGTAGGCGCCGTTGCCGAACGGCGCCATGTTCAGGTAACGCTCGAGGATCTGCTGTTTGGTGAGGTCCTTCTCCACCTGCAGCGCGTACTTCATCTCGGCGATTTTGCGTTCCGCGGTGTCCTTGGTGGCGTTCACGACGTCCTGCGGATCGGTTGCCGAATAGGCCAGCGCCATCCGCACGTATTGCATGGTCAGCGTGGAGGCGCCCTGCTTGGAACCGCCCTGATTGTTGTTCACCAGGGCGCGGGCGACGCCTTTGAGGTCGACGCCGTGGTGCTCGAAGAACTTGTGGTCCTCGGCGGCGACGATCGCGTCCTGCATGTTCTGCGAGACCTTGGCGAGCGGCACGTCGCTGCGGAACTCGTCATACATGACCGCGATCTGGGTTCGGCCGTCGGCCGCGTAGATGCGCGAGACCTGCGGCGATGACTGCTCGATCAGCTCGGTGGGCATCTCACCGAGCTCCTCCGACCCGGCCTTGGCCGCCAGCCCGGACATCGCGACGGCCGGGAAGGAGGCGGCGGCAACGACCAGCCCGGCGAGCAGACCGCACAGGGTCAGCACCGCCGCGCTGCGGAGCAGGGGGCGTTCGGGAAGGGCAGTCACCCGAACCAGGCTAACGAGCCGATTCGGCGTCGTGCAGGGCAAGGGAAATCCGTCACACGAGGTTTAACCGCCGCCTTTGCCGCCGCTGAGAAACGGCTGAGGAAATGCGCCGGGCAGGCATCGACAACGGCGAGACGGGGTACGGATGGGCGTCGATGCGGATATCTGTTCGAGGAGCACCCATGAACGACGTGGCCAAGGCGAACACCACCCAGCCGCGGGACTGGACGCCGTCCCGCGACGAGATGGAGCGGGCCACGTGCAACGAGCCCTACCCGCCGGCTCAGCCGGTGGCCGGTGGGCTGGTGTAAACCGTCGGGTCACCCTGCTTGATCCACACGTTCGGGTGATCGATCGGCAGGAACGACCGGTCACCGCCCGGCTCGCGTGAGGTCGGCACCGTGTCGCCGTTGGGCAGATGCATGATGAAGTTGACCGGCTTGGTGTCGTCCACCAGGGCGATGTCGTACTCCGCCCAGCCGTCCTCGATGCGGGTCGGCGGCATCGGCCGGTCCCAGGCGATCTGCGCGAGCAGTTCCGGGTCGACCGCGTCGCCCCACAGGTGCAGGCCCCATCCGTCGTAATCGCCGGCCGGGCGCTGGTAGTGCAGCGTGGCGGTCTGCAGCGGCGGCCCGGCGTAGCGGACGGTGCGCACCGCGCTGGTCACGGTGGTGCCGTCCGGCTCGGTCAGCACGGCCCGGTAGCGGATCTGGGTGCCGGTGGCCAGGTTGAGCGCCGCCAGGTCGTCGAAGGCGGTGTAGGCGGGCGACGAGCTGTCGGTGCCGATCCGGGTCCAGGCGGCGCCGGCCACGCTGCGCTCGAAGCGGACGACGTGGGTGCCCCGCTCCGGGTCGGCCACCGCCCGCACCTCGACCCGGCCGCGGACGTTGCTGTTCTCTGCGGGTGCCTCGATGGTCAGCTGCGGCGCCGGAACCCGGGCCGCGCGGGCCGGGCTGGTCGCGGTGTGCCGCCCGTTGTCGAGGACCACCGCGCGGTACTGCACCGGGGTGCCGGCCCGCTGCGAGCTGACGTCGTGGAACACCCGGTAGGGCGCGGTGTCGTCGGTGCCGATCGGCGCCCAGCCGCCGTTGCCG
Organism: Actinoplanes sp. NPDC024001; assembly: GCF_040638955.1. Lineage (NCBI taxonomy): Bacteria > Bacillati > Actinomycetota > Actinomycetes > Micromonosporales > Micromonosporaceae > Actinoplanes > Actinoplanes sp. NPDC024001. Next base: position 39,559 of record NZ_JBEZZB010000017.1, on the reverse strand, counting down.
ACCTTGGCGTAGAACGTGACCTCGTAGAACGAGTCCCCGGCCACCGAAGCCTCGACCCGCATCCGGCTGCGCGACTCGGTGGCGGGCGCCGGCGCGGCCAGGCTGATCGCGGGTGCCGCCTTGGACTTCGGGATCCGGCCGTCCAGGGCGTACACGACCGCCGACAGCGGCGGCACCGTGAGGCTGAGCGTACGGTCGGCAGCGCTGCGCACCCGGGCGGGACCCGTACCGTAGATCAGCTGGAACGTGCGCTTCCCGGCGTACGTCTCGATGTTTGCCGATTGGGTTTGCTCGCTGTTGTTCAAAGCGACCAGATATTCGCGCTGCTGGCCGCGGTCGATGCGGGAGAACGCGTAGACGCCGGAGGCGTCGGTCGCGAACCGGTGCTGATGCGCCCCGTCGCGCAGCGCGGGGTGCTGGCGGGTGAGCGCCGCGAGCCCGCTGATGGTGCGGTAGAGCGGGTGGGACGGGACGAAGTTGTCCTGCGCGTGGGTGGCGCCGGTGCCGAGCAGGTCGTCGTCGAGGTATTCCGGCACCCGGCTGGCGAACATCGTCTGCCGGGCGTCCTGGTCGCCGCCGGGCCCGGTGAAGCCCTGCTCGTCGCCGTAGTAGACGACCGGGTTGCCGCGGGAGAAGTACATCAGCTCGTGCGCCAGCCGGTCCCGGGCGACCCATTCGGCGTCGCCGGCGCCCGGGTTGTCGGTCACCACGAAGGTGCCGATCCGGCCCATGTCGTGGTTCCCGAGGAAGGTCGGCAGCTGGTAGACGTTCGAGTCGGCGTCGGTGTACCAGTCGTCGGCGGCGAAGAACGCGCCGAGGTCGCTGGTGGGCCGGCTGCGCGAGGCGAAGTTGCGGGCCGCGTCCTGGAACGGGAAGTCGATGACCGCCTGCATCCGGTTGCGGGTGGTGTACTGCGAGGTGAAGCTGCGGCTGGTGTCGAAGACCTCGCCGAACATGAAGAACTCGCGCTTGCCCTGCTGGCGGGCGAACTCGAGCACCTCGGGGCCGAACTTCTGCCAGAAGGCGTCGTCGACGTGCTTCATGGTGTCGATCCGGAAGCCGTCGACGCCGAAGTCGGCGATCCACGTCTTGTAGATGTCGATCATGCCGCGGACCACGCGCGGGTGCTCGGTGAACAGGTCGTCGAGGCCGAAGAAGTCGCCGTAGTACGAGTTCTCGCCGGTGAACGTGGTGTCGCCGCGGTTGTGGTAGAGCGTCACGTCGTTGAGCCAGGCCGGCACCTTCAGGTCCCGCTCGGCCGGGTCGAGCACCGGCGTGTACGGGAACGACACCTCCGGGTCGAGCGGCGGGAACGGCCCGGGATCCCGGTCGTCGAACGGCACCCCGGCGGCGGTCCGGTAGGGCTCCACGTCCTTGCTGACGTAGGGCTGCCGCGCCCCCTCCTCGTACCCGATCACGTCGGCCGTGTGGTTGGTGATGATGTCGAAGTAGACCTTCATGCCGCGCGCGTGCGCCGCGTCGACCAGGGCCCGCAGCTCCTCGTTGCTGCCCAGGTGCGGGTCGATCCGGGTGAAGTCGGTGATCCAGTAACCGTGGTAGCCGGCCGACGGCCCGTCCTCCGGCTGCACCGGCTTGTTCTTGAAGCTGGGCGTCAGCCAGATCGAGGTGGTGCCCAGCCCGCGGATGTAGTCGATGCGGTCCAGCAGGCCGCGCAGGTCACCACCGTTGTAGAAGCCCTTGCGGGTGGGATCGAACCCGGAGACCAGCGGATCGGCCGGCAGCCCGCCGGTGTCGTTGGTGGTGTCGCCGTTGGCGAACCGGTCGGCCATGACGAAGTAGAAGTTCTCATCGGTGACCGGGGCCCGCAGCGAGTGCCGGCCCGGCAGGCCCTTGTCACCGGCTGCGGCCGGTGTGACGGTCAGCGCGGCCCCCAGAACCGCGGACAGGACGACGGCTACGTAGCGACGAATCGACATGCGTTCCCCCTATGCCCGACAGCGGTGATGATTCCACGCTGGAGCGGCCGGCGGCAGGGCTACTCGTCGATGTTCACGTGGCCCGGATGGTCGAGCAGGAAGCGGGCCACCCGGTCCTCGACGACCGCGGCGAAGAACTGGCGCACCCCGTCCGGATACTGTTCGCCGAGGTAGCGCCCGTTCTCGAAGAGCGCCGACCCGGGCAGGTCGATCGCCGTGACGTGCCGGGCGCGCAGGCCCTGGAGTTCCCCGGCCCACGCGGTGAGGCTGTGCCCGCCGTCGACCAGGGTGAGCGAGTCGCCGACCGCGGCGACCAGGCGCGGCAACTCGGCCGGGTCCCGGCTGACCCGCTTCGCGACCGCGGTGAGGAACTGGCGCTGGTGCCGCTGGCGGTCGTAGTCACTGCGCGGCAGCCCGTAGCGCTGCCGGACGTAGTCGAGCGCCTCCCACGCGCTCAGCCGAACCGGCTTGTCGCTGCGGTGATAGATCTTCTGCTCACCGGTGTACGGCCGCAGGCACCGGTGGTGCCCCTGGCACTCCGGGAGCCGGTCGCGCGGGCTGCCGTCGGGCTTGCGGTGCTCGGAGGCGACGTCCTGGTCGATGACCATCTTCACCCCGCCCATCGCCGCGACGAGCTTCGTGAACCCGCCGAAGTTGATGATCGCGCCGGCGTCGAACTTCGGGATCCCGGTGACCTCCCGAACGGTCTGGGACAGCAGCTGGAAACCCTGGGCGGGACTGAAACTGGCCGGGCCGGTCCGGCTGCCCAGCGCCATCGCAGCGTTGATCTTGGCGCGCTGGGCTGGGCTGCCGGACGCCGCGAACGCGGGGATCTGCACCACGAGGTCGCGCGGGAGGGAGAACAGGTAGACCCGGCTCCGGTCGGCCGGGACGTGCGCCACGACGATCGTGTCGGCGAGCGGGATGGTGTGCGAGCCCCGCGGGTCGATGCCGACCAGCAGCATGTTGAGCGGGCCGTCGATCTCCGCGCGGGAGCCCGCGTGCCCGGCCCGGGCCACCAGGGCCGGCAGCAGCAGGAGCAGGCATCCGAGGGTGACGGCGAGCCGGGCCCACAGCGGGGTTTTCGCGGACCTGGACACTCGGCCTCCTACCACCCGTTTTTACCGATTAGCGAATCATTACATGATTCGTCACTTCAGCAGGCGTTGATAGCGTGCGGCGATGCACAGCATCACCGCATTGATCGTCAATTCGGCGTACGACGACCGCGCGGCCACCGAGTGGGACGTGTCGGCTGTCGCGCTGGACGGCGGGTTGTGGCTGTTCCACCTCAGCCACTACTGGACGGCGTACCAGCAGGCCCGGCGCGGCACGACCGGCACGCTGGACGTGCCGTCCCGGTTCCCGCCCGTGTTCCCGCGCGAGGCCGTGGTCACCGATCTGGCTGGTGCGCTCACCGGCGCCGAGCAGCCGACGTTCGCGCTGGTCATGACCGACTACTTCGGCGGGGCCGGCGATCAGTGGGCGTGCGCCTACCAGGCCGGCCGGCCTGTGCCGGGCGCCGACGACATCAACAGCGCGCTGCGCGTCCTGGGCGTGCGGGCCGCGGCCGGGCGCGACGAGTTCGACACGGTCGGGCTCGGCGCGCACCGCAGCCCGCCGGGCTACCTCGACCGCTATGAGGACCTGTGCGACGAACTCGGCGTCTGACCCTGTTCTCGGCCGCGCTGGAACACGGCGTGCCCGCGCTGCCCGCGAGCGTGCCGGTGGGCACCGGCCTGTGGGGCGACTTCGGCTCGGTCGTGGTGCTGCGCCACGACGAGGAAGACGACCACGACCTGGTCGACGACGTGTATCGCCCGCTGACCGAGTCCGACCGCCGCGACCGCTGGCCCGCCCCGTCCCTGTGGGCGGCGCTCGGATGACCCCCGAGCTGCGCTTCGCCCGAGCCGAGGACGGGGTGACGATCGGCTACCAGGTCTTCGGGCAGGGGCCGGTGCTGATCTGGATGCCGTCGCTGAGCAACATCGTCGCGCAGTGGCGGATCCCGGCGCTGCGGGCCGCGTACCTGGGCCTGTCCCGGCACCTGACCGTGGTGCTCTACGACGGGCGCGGCACCGGCAGCTCGGACCGGGCGATCGACCTGACCGACCTCGGTGTCGACGCGCACCTGCGGGACCTGCGTGCGGTGCTGGACCACGCCGGGATCCGGCGTGCGTCGCTGCTGGGCTACTACCACTCGGTGGCGACCGCGATCGCCTTCGCGGCGCGCGAGCCGGGCCGGGTGGAGCGGATGGTGCTGTTCGGCGGGGCGCCCCGGATGCGGGAGGCGATGCGGCCGGCCCAGACGCAGGCGCTGCTGTCGCTGGTCGGGCAGGACTGGGGGCTGTTCGCCGACGCCGCCGCCACCGCGTGGCTGGGCTGGGACAGGGCGGCGTCCGGACGGTGGACGGCGGAGGCCTTCCGGACGGCGACCACGGCGCCGGTCGCGCAGGCCTGGTTCGCCGCCGCGGCGGAGATCGACGTCAGCGACGAGATGCCACGGGTACGGGCGCCGGCGCTGGTCCTGCACCGCCAGAGCGAGGAGCAGATCCCGGTCGAGGTGTGCCGCCGCCTCGCCGCCGGCCTGCCGGACGCGCGGCTGGTGGAGCTGCCCGGATCCACCCCGACGCTGTTCGTCGAGGAACCCGAGGCGGACCTGCGGCTGGTGACCGGCTTCGTCACCGACGGCCGGGTGAGCCGGCCGCCGAGCCGGCCGGCGGGCTTGCTCACCCCGCGTGAGCGCGAGGTGCTGCACCGGCTCGCGGCCGGCGACTCCAACGCCGAGATCGCCCGGCAGCTGGGGATCGCGGTGCACACCGTGGAACGGCACCTGGCCAACCTCTACCGCAAGATCGGCGCCCGCGGGCGGACCGACGCCGTCGCCTACGCCATGACGGAAACCCGTTACGAACGCTGACTGATCACCGGGACGCGCCGGCCGCCACCCGGGGTGAACCATGCGAGGTATGACTTCGCCTGCCGATACCTCCTGGCGTTTCGCCCGCGCCACCGCGCCCGCCGTCCGGATCCTGGCCGGCCGGCGCGGGATCCCGGTGTGGGCGGTCGTGCACCATCGCGGCCGGGTCAGCGGCCGCGACCTGCGGGTGCCGATCGCGGTCGTCGCCACCCCGGACCACTTCGTGATCAACCTGCCGTGGGGCCCGCGCACGAACTGGGTGCGCAACGTGATCGCCGCGGGTGGCTGCACGATCCGCTGGAAGGGGGGCCGACCACCGGGCCGGTGATCCGGAGATCATCGACGCGGAGGCGGCCCGGCCGTACTACTCGCGGTTCCAGTGGCGGATGGCGCGGACGCTCTTCCCGGCGGACGCCTGGCTGCGGCTCAGCCGGCTCAACCGGCTCAGCCGGTGAACACGTCGGCGATGTCGGTGGCGATCGCGTCGAGCTGTGCGCGGGTCAGCACCGGCAACTTGGCGGAGGTCGGGCTGCCGTCGCCGCCGAAGTAGTTCACCGCCTGCAGCCGCAGCGCATGATCACCGTCGCGCAGCGCGACGTCGGCGCCGTAGAAGACCCAGCCTCTGCCCGGCTTGTCGATCCAGTGGACCAGTTTCAGGCCGGACGCGGTACGGGTGGTGGCACAGGTCTTCACGGTGCCGTCGCACTCGTACAGCGGTGAGCAGGACTGGCCCGCCACACAGCCGGCCGGGCGCAGGGACAGGTAGAAGCCGCCCTTGCGGCCGTCTCCGGTGATCCCGGACCGGCCCTCGAACGACACCGGGTCCTTGCCGATCCAGAGGTTCGGCCGGCCGTCCGGCAGGCGTTTCTCCCCCGGCACGTCCGGCATGTAGATCCAGGCGGTCCCCGGCGCGTGCTTCTCGGTCGCGCTCTCCAGGGCCTCGCGCACCACCTCGAGCGTACGGCGGCGCCCGGCCTCGGTGCCGGTCTCCACCACCGTCCCGGTGCCGGACGGCGCGACCGACGGTGTGGTCGACGGCTGCGCCGGCGGCGGCTCGGCGACCGGCAGGGGCGCCGGTCCCCCGCCGGTCAGGCTCACGCCGGCCAGCACCGCACCGGCGACGGCGGTGGCGACCGCACCGCTTGCCGCCAGCCGGCGCAGCCGCTGCCCGCGGCGCGCCCGGACGATGACGGCGTCGACATCGACCGTGGACGGTGGCGCCGCGCCGATCAGGCGGTCCAGCATCTCCTGGGTCATCGTGGGCTCCCCGACTCGTACGACAGCGCGCGCAGCATCTCCAGCGCCCGCGCCGACTGGCTCTTCACCGTTCCCGTGGAGATGCCGAGCAGCTCCGCGGTCTCCTCGACCGACCGGTCGAAGTAGAAGCGCAGCACCACGACGGCCCGCTGCCGGCGACCGAGCGGGGCCAGCAGCTGAGCCAGCCGGTCCCGGTCGCCGGCCCGGTCCGGTGGGGTCCAGCCGGCGTCCGGCAGCACGTCGGCCGGATGCTCCCGGCGCCACGGGCGGCGCCGTTCGTCGATCCACGCGGTGGTGAGCACGCGCTGGGCGTACGCATCGGGGTTGTCCGCGGTGGCGACCCGGCGCCAATGGCGGTAGAGCTTGGCCACCGCGGTGCCGACCAGGTCGTCGGCCGTGTGCCAGTCGTGGCACAGCAGGTAGGCCGCCCGCCGCCACCGTTCCATCCGGACGCCGACGAACGATCGGAATTCGTCCTCCTCGGACCTGTTCACCCTCGCCCACCCTTCGCTTCTCCTGGCACGACGGAGAGCCCGCTTCGCAGGGTTGCACGCGAGCGCGTGAACTTCCGGCGCGCGGCGGGGATCAGGCGAAGGCGTGGCGGTGGCGGCGGGACCAGTCGGCGAAGGTGCGCGCGGGCCGGCGCAGTACCTGCTCGATGTGTGGGCTGACCTGCTGTTCCGCAGCGGTGGGCGCGCCCAGGATGGACAGCGTGCCGTCGACCACCGGTTCGGGCATGAACTGCAGCATCTGCGCGCGGGCCTGGTCCGGAGTCTGCTCGACGAAGGTGACCGGCTGGCCGCAGGATCGTCCCAGCCATCCCGGAGTCCCGCACGGCTCAGGAGGCCACTGTGTCCGGCGATCCCGAGTTGGCCTGCCCGGTCGCCCCTGTCGTGGACCTCGTCTTCAGCCGGTGGACACCTCGTCCGCGGTGACAGGCTCAGCCGGTGGAATGCCGGCGCGCTGCGTGCGGCGCTGCCCGGCATGCTGCGCCGGTGGGCGCTGATCTCGCTGGTCGCGACGGGTGGCGTCGCGGTCTTCGACGCGGAGCATCTGTTCGATCTGCCGCGCCGCGAGCCGTGGCTGTGGGCCGCGGTTCTGATCCTCTACCCGCTGCTGTCGGTGTATCCGCAGGAGCTGCTGTTCCGCGGCTTCCTCATGCGCCGGTACGCGCCGCTCTTCGGGGCGCACACGGCCGCGGCGAGCGCGGTGGCCTTCGGGTTCGCCCATCTGATCTTCGGGAACGCGCTGGCGGTGGTGCTGACGGTGGGCGGCGGGTGGATTTTCGCTCGCCGGTTTCAGCAGACGCGTTCGTTGCTTACGGTGTCGGTGGAGCATGCGCTCTACGGCATCACGATCTTCACGGTCGGTCTGGGGCGGTTGTTCCACCACGGCGCCGCGAGTTTCCAGCGCCGCGCAGGCGTCAACAGCGCTTCATCCACCTGTATCCCTGTGTCCGCCGAATGTAGAGAGACTTCCCGCCGATGGAGGGAGACATCTATGTGGGGACTGGTGCCGCTTCTGGTGGCCGGCACGCTGGCGATCCCGGCCACGGCAACCGCCGGGGCCGCTGAACGGAAAGCCGAATTCGACCTGCAGGCGCACCGCGGTGGCCTGGGCCTGCGCGTCGAGAGCACCCTTGCCTCGTTCGGCAACGCGCTGCAGCTCGGCGTGAGCACACTCGAGCTGGACGTGCAGATCACCGAGGACCGGCAGGCCGTGGTCACCCACGACCGCCGGGTCAGCGCGGCCAAGTGCACCGACACCGCGCCGGCCGTGCCCGGCGACCCGGAGTTTCCGTATGTCGGGAAGTACGTCAACACGCTCACCCTGGCGCAGGTCCGCACCCTGGACTGCGGCTCCAAGACGCTCGCCGACCGCCCCGGCCAGCTCGCCGTGCCGGGCGCCCGGATGCCGCTGCTCAGCGAGGTGTTCGCACTGGTCAAGCGCTATCGGGCGAACGGCGTCAAGCTGAACGTGGAGACCAAGGTGGAGGCCGGCGCGCCGACCGAGACCGCGCCGCGCGAGCAGTTCGTGCAGATCACCGCCGCGGAGATCCGCAAGGCCGGGCTGCTGCGGCAGGTCACCGTTCAGAGCTTCGACTGGGGCGCGCTGATGCGGATGCGCCAGGTCGAGCCGCGCCTGCCGCTGGTGGCGCTCACCAACTACGACTTCCTGCAGACCGGCCAGCCGGGCGCGTCGCCGTGGCTGGGCGGGATCGACATCGACGACTTCGGCGGCGACCCGATCCGGGCGATCCGCAGCTTCGGCGCCGGCACCTTCTCACCGGTGCACGGCTTCCCGCAGAACGGCACGGTGACCGACCCGGCCTACCGGCCGTATGTGACGGCCGAGATGGTGCGGCGCGCCCACCGGTACGGCATCAAGGTAGTGCCGTGGACGATCAACGACACCGCCACCATGGCCAAGCTGATCGACGACGGCGTGGACGGGATCATCACCGACTACCCGGACCGGCTGCGTACCCTGCTGGCCGAGCGCGGCTACCGGCTGCCGAAGGCGTACGCCTCGCCGTTCGACGTGCAGGCGCACCGCGGCGGCCGGGCCACCCTGCCGGAGAACACCCTGCCCGCGTTCCAGCAGGCCCTGAAGGACCCGGCGATCTCGACGCTGGAGCTGGACACCGGCGTCACCGCCGACGGCCACCTGGTGGTGCTGCACGACCGCACCGTCAGCGGATCACACTGCGCCGACACGAAGCCGGTGCGCCCGGGCGACCCGGAGTTCCCGTACGTCGGCAAGCTCGTCCACGACCTGACCCTCGCCCAGATCAAGACCCTCGACTGCGGGTCGAAGACGCTGCCCGAGTTCCCGCAGCAGGTGGCGGTCCCCGGCGCCCGCATCCCGACGCTGGCCGAGGTGCTCACGCTGGTCCGCGGCAGCGACCGCGACGACGTCCGCCTGAACATCGAGACCAAGATCAGCCCACTGGTCGAGGACACTGCGCCCTACCGGGAGTTCACCCGCAAGCTGGTGCGCGAGATCCAGCGTTTCCGGTTCACCGACCGGGTCACCGTGCAGTCGTTCGACTGGCGGATTATCCGCTACGCGCGCACGCTGGACCGGCGGATCGAGACGGTGGCGCTGATCTGGCAGTACGGTCCGGCCGAGTGCGCCACCCTGGCCGACGAGTGCTCGCTGCAGGCGGTCCACGGCAACCCGAAGGTGAAGAGCCCGTGGACCGGCGGGCTGGACTGGTGGCGTTACCGCGACGTGGGCGTCCTGGTCCGCGCGGCCGGCGCCTCGACCGTGTCGGCGAACTGGCAGGTGCACGACCCGGAACAGCCGGTGGTGGCGTCCTCCGACTGGTACCTGCGGCAGAACCCGGCCTACTTCCACGGGCCCGAGGTTCCGGTGCTGCAGAGCCGGCACCGGCTGAAGGTGGTGCCGTACACGGTGAACGACGCCGCGGTGATGCAGCGCGTGATCGACCTCGGGGTCGACGGCATCATCAGCGACGACCCCGGCCTGCTCATCCGCGTCGCGATCCGCAACGGCCTGCGGTAGAGCACGGTTACCGCATCGGCTGCGCCCCGGCGACGTGGCGCAGCCGGTGCGTGGGCACGCCGGCCGTGCTGAGCTGGGCGGCGATCTCCGCCCGGGGGTGGTCGAGGAAGACCGCGACCTGGTGGTCGTCGCCCAGATGGCAGGCCGCGACCAGCGTGCCGAGGTTGATCGGGTCGAGTTCGCCGACGGCGCCGAGATCCAGGATCAGGCGCAGCGGCCGGGTGTGCCGGATGGCCTGCACGAGCGTGCGCCGCAACTCGACGGCGTCGGAGGCGTCGAGGCTGCCGTGCGGGCGGATGACGAGCGTGCCATCGGGCTGGTTGCCGATGTCGACCGTGGTAGCGGTCATCGCGTTGCCTTCCCGTTACCCGTGCTTATTGGTGCGTCCACGCTAGAGTCCGCTTCGGACGCCGTCGAGATCCGGTCGCGAGAATTCACCTGATCACAAGGAGATCACGGCCGCGACGGCCAGCGTGACGATGGCGAGCACCAGGCACGAGACCAGACCGACCGCGGTCAGCCGGTGATTGAGTTCGGGATCGGCGGCGGTCCGCTGTTGCAGGGCGAGCCAGGTCGTTGCGCCGAGAAGTGCCGACCCGGTTACCACCAGAATCATCATGGTGTGCTCCGTGGGCGAGGGTTTCGGGCGTATCCGTTTGTTGTCGCCGCCACGGCTGCCGGCGTGCTGCGCGCAGGTCAATGCCGCCTGAACAGCACACCAACTCCAGGGTCAGGTGCAGCCGATTGTGTACCGGGTCCGGCCCCGGGGAACCAGACCGGTAGTCTCCCGGCCGTTCCGTCGTCGCTGACCGAGAGGGGAAGCCACCGTGGCGCATTCACGAGAGTGGAGTTACCAGGGCGCGCACGGAGCGCTCACCGCGCGGACCTGGAGCGGGCCGGAGGCCGCGACCCACGTGGTGGTCATCGCGCACGGCTACGGCGAGCACATCGGCCGCTACGAGCACGTCGCTGACGCGCTGGTCGGCAACGGCGCCGTGGTCTACGCGGTCGACCCGCTGGTGTGGCACGGCCCGTTCAAGCGGCCCACGCTGGAGGCGCTGGAGCGCGGGCTGGCCGACATCGCCGCCGGCCCGGGTCTCGGTGACCTGCCGCTGATGTGGATCCACGGCGAACAGGACCAGCTGGTGCCGATCGGCGGCAGCCGGGCCGGCATCGAGCACCTGCGCGGCCGGTTCTTCGTCGAGCGCACCTATCCCGAGGCCCGCCACGAGCTGTTCAACGAGCTCAACGCGGACGAGGTTCTCGCCGAGGTCACCGCCTTCATCCGGGCACAGCTCCCCTGATTGGTTCGAACCTGTTACCGATCGGCCCGCCGGCTGCTCCCCGACGTTCACGATCACCACTTTCGATGCAGATGACACCGATCGTCTGATCGAAAGGCACGACATGCATCGAACTCTGGCCGTCACCCTGCTCGCCGGCGTCGCCGTCGCGGGCCTGGCCACGCCCGCGACGGCCGCCGCTCCGGTCAAGAAACTGCTGGTCGTCGGCATGGACGGACTCAACTGGGACATCGCCGTCGCGGCCGACGCGCCGAACCTGGACGACCTGGCCGCACAGGGCACGCTCGGGCGCAGCCTGGTGCAGTGCCCCTCGGTGGCGGACTCGTCGAGCGGTCCCGGCTGGTCGAACATCGCGACCGGCGTCTGGCCGGACCGGCACGGCGTCAAGAACAACACCTTCGCCGGCAAGCAGTACGCCACCCACCCGGACTTCCTGACCCGCCTGGAGTCGGCGAACCCGGCGCTGGGGACGTACTCGGCGGTGGACTGGGCGGTGCTGCACAGCCAGGGCACCTTCTCGGCGGCGATCGACACCCGGGTGACCTTCGACGGCGACGCCAACGGGTACGCCGGTGAGGACGCCAAGATCACCGCCGACGCGGTGAGCCGGCTGAGCAGCGGCGGGCCCGACGCGTCCTTCGTCTATCTGGGCAACACCGACGTGGTGGCGCACTCGGTCGGCACCGGCACCGCGTACCGCACCGCGATCGCCAAGCAGGACCAGCAGCTGGGCCAGATCCTCGGCGCGGTGCGCAACCGGGCGACGTACGCGAACGAGGACTGGCTGATCATGGTCACCACCGACCACGGGCACCGGACGCCGCTGGGCGGGCACGGTGGCTGCGGCATCGACGAGCGGGGCACGTTCGTGCTCGCCGCCGGTGCGGGCATCACCGCCGGCGCCCGCCCGATCGACACCCGGCAGGTCGACGTGGCAGCGACCGCGCTGCAGCACTTCGGCGTCGCGCCCGCTCTCGACGGCGTGAGCGTGAAGACGCGCTCGGCCGACCCGTTCGACCGGCTCGCGCTGCGGACCCGGGTGGACGAGACCGGCATCCCGTCGACGCTGGCCGGCTGGACCCCGGCCGCACCGTCCGGCTGGTCGGTGGACCGCAGCCGGATGCCGGCCGGCGGTATGACCGAGTGGCGCGGCTGGTCGTTCGCCACCGACGAGTTCTGGAGCCGGGCCCAGTCCGGCCAGGAGCGGGAGAACGCGCTGCGCACCCGGGGCGTGTTCGCGGTGGCCGACAGCGACGAGTACGCCGACAAGTCCGGCGGCACCAGCTTCGACTCGACGCTGGTCTCCCCCGCTTACCCGGTGACCGCCGGTTCGGTGGCGCGGGTGCGGTACGTGACCCACTACCGGCAGGAGGGCTCACAGAAGGCGGACGTGCTGGTCTCCTTCAACGGCGGCGCCGACCAGCTGGTGAAGCGTTACTCCGCGGACGCACGGGCCACGGTGGAGTCGCTGCCGGTGACCGTCCCGGCCGGCGCGACCACGATGACCGTGAAGTTCCGCTACTACGACGCCAACAACAACTGGTACTGGGTCATCGACGACCTGCGCGTGTCGTAGCCGTTCAGCGTGCAGATAGGGTCGGCCGGTGACGGTCGACGCGGTCCGCGGCGGGGTGCCCGAGCACGGCAGGGTCCCGAAGTATTACGTGGTCAAGAGCCAGCTGCTGAACCTGCTCGCCGAACTCGGCGAGGGCGCGCTGCTGCCGGCTGAGCGCGACCTTGCCGCGGCGTACGGCGTGGCGCGCTCCACCCTGCGGCAGGCGATCTCCGAGCTGGTGATGGAGGGCAGGCTGCGAGCCCACCGCGGGCGCGGCACGTTCGTCGCCGCGCCCAAGGTGGTGCAGCCGCTGAGCCTGCGCAGTTACACCGAGGCGCTGCGCGAGATGGGCCGCAATCCCGGCCGGCGGGTGGTGACCGTGGAGGAACGCCCGGCCGGTGAGCAGCTCGCCGCCGACCTGCGGATCGGCCCGGACGACGCGGTGCTGCACCTGGAGCGGGTGCTGCTCGCCGACGACGAACCGCTCGGGCTGGAGAGCACCTATCTGCCGGTGTCCCGGTTCGGCGACCTGATGGACGGCTTCGACGCCACCGGTTCGCTGTACCAGCACGTCAGCGCCCGTTACGGGATCCGTTACGCGGAGGCGACCGAGCACATCGAGACGGTGCTGGCGAGCCCGCGCGAGGCGCAGCTGCTGGACACCAACCCGGCCCAGCCGATGCTGCTGATGCAGCGCGTTTCCGCTGATCAGCACGGTGATCCGATCGAGCGGGTGCGGTCGCTCTACCGCGGCGACCGGATCGGTTTCGTCACCCGCCTGACCGGCTGACCGCCGCCTTGGTAAAAGGTTCGAACCTTTGAGGTTCGTTCACCGCTGAGTCACATCGCCTGCACCGGCGGGTCAGCGGCGACTCCCAAGCTCGACACCGAGCAAGGGAGAACAACATGCGAATGATCATCGTGGGCGGCGGGGTGCTCGGCACCATGCACGCCTGGCAGGCCGTCCGGCGCGGCCACGAGGTGGTGCACCTCGAACGCGAGGCGGAGGCGCGCGGCGCCTCGGTCCGCAACTTCGGCCTGGTCTGGGTGTCCGGCCGGGCCGCCGGGCCGGAGCTGTCCACCGCCCTGCGCGCCCGCGAACTCTGGGAGCGGATCGGCGCCGAGGTGCCGGGCGTCGGCTTCCGCGGCAACGGTTCGCTCACCGTCTGCCGTACCCCGCAGGAGGTTGCCGTGGCGCAGGCCGCGGCCGCCGCACCGGACGCCGCGGCTCGCGGCTTCACACTGCTCGGCCGCGACGAGGCCCGGGCGCTCAACCCCGCGCTGCGCGGCGAGTTCGAGGCCGCCCTCTGGTGCGAGCGCGACGGCGCGGTCGAATCCCGCGTCGCGCTGCCGGCCCTGCGGGCCGCGCTTGCCGCGACCGGCGCCTATCAGTGGCTGCCGGGCCGCGAGGTGCGCGCTCTCACCGATTCCGGCGTACGCGACGACCACGGCACCGTCCACACCGGCGACCAGGTGGTGCTGACCACCGGGGCAGCCCTGTCCGGCCTGGTCCGCGAACTGGTCCCGGACCTGCCGGTGCGCCGGGTGTGGCTGCAGATGGCGCAGACCGCCCCGCTCGGCGAGCCGTTGACCACCTCGGTCGCCGACGCCGACAGCTTCCGCTACTACCCGGCCTTCCGCGGCCCCGAACTGAACGCGCTCACCGTCGCCCAGCCGCAGCCGCCGGTCGCCGCCGAGCACGCCATGCAGCTGCTGATGGTGCAGCGGCTGGACGGCGGGCTGACCATCGGCGACACCCACGCGTACGCCGAGCCGTTCCCGTTCGACCAGGTCGAGGAACCCTACGAGCACCTGATCGAGGTCGCCTCGGCGCTGCTCGGGCGGCCGCTGCCGGCGATCCGGCGGCGCTGGCACGGCGTCTACGCCCAGTGCCTCGACCCGGCCGCCGTCGCGCACCGCCAGCAGGTCACCGGCAACGCCGTGCTGGTCACCGGCCCGGGTGGCCGCGGCATGACCTGTTCCCCCGCCATCGCCGAGCAGACCGCCGAGGAGCTGTCGTGGTGAAGATCGAAATCGTCGTGTTCGACATGGCCGGCACCACCGTCGCCGACGACGGCCTGGTGGAGCGGGCCTTCATCGCCGCGGTCGACGCCGCCGGCGAGAAGGTCGGCGACCGGGACGCCGCCCTGCGCTACGTCAACGACACCATGGGCCAGTCCAAGATCACCGTCTTCCGGCACCTCACCGGCGGCGACGAGGCCGCCGCGCGGCGGCTCAACACGGCCTTCGAGCAGGCGTACGCCCGCAGCGTCGCGGACGGTGACTGCGCCCCGATCGACGGCGCCGCGGAACTGCTCGGCACCCTGCGCGCGGCGGGGGTCCGGACCGCACTGACCACCGGGTTCTCCCGGGACACCGCCGACCGGATCCTGACCGCCCTGGGCTGGACCGATCTGGCCGACCTCACCCTGGTGCCGGCCGAGGCGGGGCGCGGGCGACCTTACCCCGATCTGGCTCTGACCGCACTGTTGCGCCTCGGCGGAACCGACGTGCGGGCCCTGGCCACCGTCGGCGACACCAGCACCGACGTCCTCGCCGGCCGGCGGGCCGGCGCCTCCGTCGCGGCCGGCGTGCTCACCGGAGCGCACGACGCCGCCACGCTGCGCGCCGCCGGCGCGACCCACGTCCTCGATTCCGTCCGTGACCTCGAACCTCTCATCCTGGAGCGATCCTGATGCGCCCTGTCCGCATGTTCCTGACCGCCGCGCTCGCGGCGGCCTCCCTGACCCTCGCCGCCTGCGGCTCCGGCACCGCCACCGCCGACAGCGGCGACGCCGCCAAGACCGTCACCGTCTACACCGCCGACGGGCTCGGTGACTGGTACGGCAAGCAGTTCGCCGAGTTCCAGAAGCAGACCGGCATCGCCGTGCAGATGATCGAGGCCGGCTCCGGTGAGGTGGTCTCCCGGCTGCAGAAGGAGCGGACGAACGTCCAGGCCGACCTGGTCGTCACCCTGCCGCCCTACATCCAGCAGGCCGACGCGGACGGGCTGCTGCAGCCCTACACCCCGGCCGGCGCGGACAAGGTCACCGGTGGCAGCGCCAACTACGTGCCCGTGGTCAACAACTACCTGTGCTTCATCTACAACCCGGCACACCTGCCGGCCGCGCCGAAGACCTTCGACGACCTGCTCGACGCGAAGCTGGCCAAGAAGTTGCAGTACTCCACGCCGGGGCAGGCCGGTGACGGCACCGCGGTGCTGCTGCACCTGCAGCACATCCTCGGCAAGGAGAAGGCCCTGGAGTACCTCAAGAAGCTGGAGGCCAACAACGTCGGGCCGTCCTCGTCGACCGGCAAGCTCCAGCCGAAGGTCAGCAAGGGCGAGATCTGGGTGGCCAACGGCGACGTGCAGATGAACCTCGCGTCGATCAACAACGACAGGTCCAACTTCAAGATCTTCTTCCCGGCTGGTCCGGACGGCAAGCCGTCCACGTTCGCCCTGCCGTACGTGATGGGCGTCGCCGCCGGCGCGCCGCACGCCGACGCCGCCAAGAAGCTCGCCGACTTCCTGCTCTCCCCCGCGGCCCAGCAGCAGGTCTCGGCCCAGGCGTACGGCATCCCGGCCCGCTCCGACGTCAAGCCCACCGACGCCCAGTACCGGCAGGTGGAGCAGGCGCTGACCGGGGTGGAGATCTGGCAGCCGGACTGGACCACGATCCTGGCCGAGAACAAGGCCGACATCGCCGCCTACAACAAGGCCCTGGGCCTGTCGTGACCAGGATGCCGGCGGTCCGTTTCGACCGCGTCCAGGTCCGCTACGGCGACGTGATCGCCCTGGACGACTTCTCGCTCGAGGTGGCCGCCGGCGAGACGGTGGCCCTGCTCGGCCCCTCCGGGTCGGGCAAGTCCACCGCGCTCAAGGCGCTGGCCGGATTCGTCCGGCCGGCCGCCGGGCGGGTGTTCCTCGACGGCCGCGACGTCACCGGCCTGCCGCCGTACCGGCGCGGGCTGGGCGTCGTGGTCCAGCAGTACGCCCTGTTCCCGCACATGAGCGTCGCCGACAACATCGCGTTCGGCCTGCGCGCCCGGCGGATGCGCCGGGACGCCGCGAAGGCCCGGGTCGAGGAGATGCTACGGCTGGTCGGCCTGCCCGGCTACGGGCACCGCTACCCCCGGGAACTCTCCGGCGGCCAGCAGCAGCGGGTCGCGATCGCCCGGGCGCTGGCGATCCGGCCCGCGGTGCTGCTGCTCGACGAGCCGCTGTCCGCGCTGGACGCCCAGCTGCGCGCCGACCTGCTCGACGAGCTGCGCCGGCTGCGCGACGAACTGCCCGACGTGGCGATGCTCTACGTCACCCACGACCAGACCGAGGCGCTCACCCTGGCGAATCGGATCGCGGTGATGCGCGACGCCCGGATGGTGGATCTGGACACCGCGGAGGGCCTCTACCGGCAGCCGCCCAGCCGGTTCACCGCGGCGTTCCTCGGCGGGGCGAACCTGCTCCCGGCCACCGTGGTCGAGTCGTCCGGGCTGGTCCGGGTGGGTGCGGTCACCGTGACCGCCAGCTCGCTGGAGCCGCTGACCAGCGGGGACAGTGTGCAGATCGCGGTGCGCCCGCACACGATCGCGGTCAGCGGGGACGGGGACGGGATCGAGGCCGTCCTCACCGGGCTGCAGTGGCGGGGCTCCACCTACCGGCTCACCTGCCTGGTGGACGGGGTCACCGTGCACGCCGACATGTCCTCGGTGGACGGCCTGCCGGCGGTCGGCTCACCGGTGCGGGTCCGGCTGCCCGAACGCGGCGCGGCGGCGGTGACCCGGTGACCGCGGCGGCGCTTGTCGTACCCCGCGCCCGCAGCGCCCGCCGGCTCTCGCCGGTGCTGTGGACCCTGCCGCCGCTGCTGCTGCTCACCGGGTTCCTGCTCTATCCGCTCGCGCTGGTGGCCGGCGAGTCGTTCACCGGCGACGCGTGGTGGTCGATCCTGACCGCCGGCGAGTTCCACCGGGCCATCGGCAACACCGTGCTGATCGCGGCCGCCGCCACCGCCGGGTGTGTCGTGCTGGGCACCGTGTTCGCCGTGATCCTGGCCCTGGTGCCGTTCCCGGGCGCGGGCGCCGTGTCCCGCGCGGTCGACACCTTCCTCGCCTTCCCGTCGTTCCTGATCGCGCTGAGCTTCACGTTCCTGTACGGCTCGGCCGGCCTGCTCGGGCTCAGCGACTTCCTCTACTCGCGGTGGTGCGTCATCCTCGCCGAGATCACCTTCTACACGCCGTTCGTGATGCGCCCGGCGCTGGCCGCGCTCAGTCACCTGCCCGCCGAACGGCTCAACGTCGCGGCCTCGCTCGGCGCCCGGCCGTGGCAGGTGCTGCGGCGGGTGGTGCTGCCCGAGATCGCGCCGGCGGTCGCCGCCGGTGGGGCGCTGACCCTGCTGCTGACGCTCAACGAGTTCGGCATCGTGCTGTTCATCGGCGCCAAGGACGTGATCACCCTGCCGATGCTGGTGCACAGCAAGGGCGTGGTCACCTTCGACTACCCGGCCGCCTGCGTGGTGGCGGTGGTCGAGGTTGCCCTCTCGGTCTCGCTGTACCTGCTCTACCGATGGATCTTCACCCGTACCGGAGGCCGCGATGCTCGTCTGGACGCGTAGCGGCCGGTGGTCGCTGTGGGCGGTCTTCGCCCTGCTCTTCGTGCCGGTGATCGTCGCACCGGTGACGGTGCTGGTCACCGCCGCGTTCGCCGGCGAGTGGAACGCGGTGCTGCCCGCCACCCTCACCACCGAGCACCTGCGGGCCGCGTTCACCGGCCTGAACCGGGCGAGCCTGCTCGTCAGCCTGCAGACCGCGGCGGTCGCCGGCCTGCTCGCGGTGCTCGCCGGCACCTGGGCGGCGCTGGCCCTAAGCACCGCGCCGCGCCCGCTGCGGCGGGTCGCCGACGCCCTGCTGCACCTGCCGGTCGCGATCCCGTCCGTGGTGGTCGGCCTCGGGCTGCTGGTCGCCTTCAGCCGCCCGCCGCTGCTGCTCAACGGCACCCGGTGGATCGTGCTGGTGGCACACGTGATGCTGGTGCTGGCGTTCTCCTACAGCACGGTGGCCTCCGCCCTGTCCCGCGTCGACGACTCGTACGCCCAGGTCGCCGCCTCGCTCGGCGCACACCCGACGCGGGTGCTGTGGCGGGTCCGGCTGCCCATGCTGGTCCCGGCGATGTCCGCGGCCGCCGCGCTGGCCATGGCCCTGTCGATGGGTGAGGTGGGCGCGACCGTCATGGTCTACCCGCCCGAGTGGCGGACCCTTCCGGTCACCGTCTTCACCCTCACCGACCGGGGCCGCACCTTCGACGCCGCGGCCGCCACGCTGGTGCTGCTGGCCGCCACCCTGGTGCTGATGCTGCTGCTGGGCCGGCTCTCCCGGCGCCGGATCGCGGCGTGAGCACGCGCCGAACGGGCATAGCACGGTCATGCGTGGTTTTGTGCTGGTCGGCGGGTGGCCGGGCTCGGGAAAGACGACGCTGGCCCGGGCCCTGGCATCCGAGCTGGACGTCGCCTACCTGGCGAAGGACGAGGTGAAGGAGGCGCTGATGGACGCCCTCGGCGCCCCGGGCACCGTGGAGCAGTCGCGGGTCCTGGGCGCCGCGGCCGTGCACGCGGTGCTGCGGGCGGCCCGGGGCTGTCCCGGCGCGGTCATCGACAGCACCTGGTTCCCGTACACGATTCCGCTGGTGCGCGCCCTCCCCGGCCCCGTCGCCGAGGTCCGGTGTCAGGTGCCGGTCGAGGTGGCCCGGCAGCGTTACCGCAGCCGGGTCCGCGACGAACGGCACCTGGACCGGGCGCGGACCGAGGACGAGTTGTGGGGCCGGGAGGTCGAGCCGCTGGGCGTGGGAACTCTGATCCGGGTGAACACGGAGGGGGCGGTCGACATCACGCGCGTCGCCGGCGAAATCCGCACGGCGCTCTCCTCCCACTTAAACGTATATCGCACCTCGGGGCTTGCGGCAAGACCGGGGTGAGGGCGCAAACTCGCTGGCCAAGACCTGTCTAAGGAGAACGGTGACAGTTCACTCCCAGCCAGCGATCCGTATGTCTCATGCCGAGGTGATCCAGGCGCTCTCCGGGCTCATGCTCGGTGTGTTCGTCACGATCCTGGCATCGACGATCGTCTCCAACGCACTTCCCCGGATCATCGCCGACCTCGGCGGCTCCCAGTCCGTCTACACCTGGGTCATCACCACCGAGTTGCTGGCGATGACCGCGACCGTCCCGCTGTGGGGCAAGATGGCCGACCTCTACAGCAAGAAACTGCTCATCCAACTAGCGCTGGTCATGTTCGCCGCCGGCTCGCTGATCGCCGGCCTCGCCCCGGACGTCATGGTGCTGCTGGCCAGCCGCATCGTGCAGGGCATCGGCGCCGGCGGCATGGGCGCCCTCGCGATGATCGTGATGGCCGCGATGATCCCGCCGCGCGAGCTGGGCCGCTACTCCGGCGTGTTCGGCGCGGTCTTCGGCGTGGCCACCATCGCCGGCCCGCTGATCGGCGGTGTCCTCGTCGACACCTCGTGGCTGGGCTGGCGCTGGTGCTTCCTGATCGGTGTGCCGTTCACCCTGGCCGCGATCGTCCTGCTGCAGAAGACGCTGCACCTGCCGGTGACCCGCCGGCCGGTGACCATCGACTGGCCCGGCGCGCTGCTGATCATGTCCGGGGTCAGCACGCTGCTGGTCTGGTCCAGCCTGGCCGGTCACCGGTTCGCCTGGGGCTCGTGGCAGACCGCGGTGTTCGTCGGCGGTGGTGTCCTGCTGCTCGCCGTCGCGCTCCGGGTCGAGTCGCGGGCCGCCGACCCGATCATCCCGCTGCGCATCTTCCGCAACCGCACACTGACGCTGGCCGTGGTGGCGAGCACCCTGGTCGGGGTGGCGATGTTCGGCGGCACGGTGTTCCTGTCGCAGTACTTCCAGATCTCGCTCGGCAAGTCCCCGACGGTGGCCGGGCTGATGAGCCTGCCGATGGTCTTCGGGGTGCTGGTCTCCTCCACCATCAGCGGGCAGCTGATCACGAGGTTCGGGCGCTGGAAGGCGTACCTCGTGGTGGGCTCGATCGTGATGACCGGCAGCATGCTGCTGCTCAGCACCATCGACGCGGACACCGGCATGCTCCGGCTGGCGGCCTGCATGGCGCTGCTGGGCATCGGTGTCGGCATGCTGATGCAGAACCTGGTGCTCGCCGCCCAGAACGACGTGCCCGCCGCCGACCTGGGCGCGGCCACCTCGACGCTCACCTTCTTCCGCAGCATGGGCGGGGCGATCGGGGTGAGCGCCCTGGGCGCGGTCCTGGCGAACCGGGTGACCTCGTTGTTCACCGAGCGGTTCGGCGAGGGCGCGGCCGTCGGCGGCGAGGTGCCGGACCTAGGCACCCTGCCGCCGGAGGTCCTGACCGTGGTCAAGGACGTCTACGGCATCGCCACCGCCGACCTTTTCCTGATCGCGGCGCCGATCGCGCTGCTGGCGGTGGTCGCGGTGCTGTTCATCCGGGAGAAGCCGCTGTCCACCCTCACCGGCGAGGAGCGGCGAGTCCGGGAGAGCGCAACGACGAACGCGTGACGCGTAGCTAGTCGGTTCGGAGGGAGCCCAGGTGACGAGACCTGGGCTCCCTTCCCAGGGTGCTCGAGCGGCGATCCAGTTCGCTGGATCATTTCTGGCTGACGCGCAGCGTCGCCTTTCGCGCCCGGAGCGCACCCTGGGCGACAGCCGAACCCGCCGGCTGACGCGCAGGGCCGCCTTTCGCGCCCTCAACGCGCCCTGGACGACAGCCGAGCCCACCGGCTGACGCGCAGGGTCGCCCGCAGCACGTCCGAAGAGCGGTCAGTCGGCGGGTGGGTCGGCCAGCGGCCAGCCGCCGGCGGCCAAGTGCGCGGCCACCCGCACGGTGTCCTCGGGTGAGGCCTGCTGCAGGACCGTGCTGCTGATCATGCTCTCGATGTCCTGGGTGGTGATCGGATCGACCGATTGGGCGGCCAGCTCCTGGGCGATCTTGCGGACCTCGTCCTCGGTCAGTTTGCGGCGCAGCAGGCCGAGCAGGGCCACGTAGTCCCGGCGGGGCACCCCGTCCGGATAGCCGGCGCGCAGCCACTCGACGGCGCGGGCCACGAAACCGGCGCGCTGCTCGCTCATGGCTTGTCCACCAGCGCGGGGAGGACGCCGTCGAAGCTCAGCGTCTTGCCGAAGCCGGTGGCCACGATGTAGGTCAGGCCGAGCAGGACCCCGAGCAGGACCACACCGAAACAGAGGTATGCGGTGGCCGTACCCACGGGGTGTTTTTGTTGGTGGCCGCCGCCGGCCGACTGCCGGACGCCGAGCGCGAAGAGCGCGGGCAGGCCGGCGCCGAGGATCAGGCTGGCGACCAGGACTTTTCCGGCGCCTTCCAGGGCCAGTTGCAGGGTGCTCATCCGCCCACCTCCACCCGGGCTCGCGGTCGCGGCGTGTGCTGCCACTCGTCGTTGACGTTGTGCTGGTTGACCGGCGCGCGGCGCGACCGCAGGTACATCAGGCCGGTCAGCAGCAGGAGGATCGCGAAGATGACCACCGCACCGGCTGTCCCGCCGACCGTGTCGCCGATCCACCACATCAGCGCGCCGGTGAGGCCGGCCGCGGGGATGGTGATCAGCCAGGCCGCCACCATGCGGCCGGCGACCGCCCAGCGCACCAGCGCGCCCGGCCGGCCGACGCCGCTGCCGAGGATCGAGCCGGTCGCGACCTGCGTGGTCGACAGCGCGAAGCCGAGCTGGCTGGAGGAGAGGATCACCGCGGCCGAGGCCGATTCCGCGGCCAGGCCCTGCGGCGGCGCGATCTCCACCAAACCCTTGCCGAGGGTACGGATGATGCGCCAGCCCCCGAGATAGGTGCCGAGGGAGATCGCCACCGCGCAGGTCGCCTTGACCCAGAACGGGATGCTGCCGGTGTCGGTCCACTCGCCGGAGGCGATCAGGGCGAGGGTGATGACGCCCATCGTCTTCTGCGCGTCGTTCGTGCCGTGGGCCAGTGACACCAGCGACGCGCTGCCGATCTGACCCCAGCGGAAACCGGCGTCGGTGTAACGCTGGGCCAGCCCCACGGTGATCCGGTAGATCAGCCAGGTGCCGACGCCGGCGACCAGACCGGCGATCACCGGCGACATCACCGCCGGCAGCAGGACCTTGCCGACGACGCCGTCGAGTTTGGAGCCGTCACCGGTCCACTTGACCCCGGCCCAGCCGAGCCCGGCGACGGCCGCGCCGATCAGCCCGCCGAACAGGGCGTGCGACGAGCTGGACGGCAGGCCCAGCAGCCAGGTGAAGACGTTCCACACGATCGCGCCGACCAGGCCGGCCAGCACGATCAGCAGCAGGGCCGTCCCGCCGCCGTCGAGCAACTCCGGCTTCGGTGTGCCGTCGCTGTTCTGGATGCGGACCACCGCGTTCGTCACCGTCAGGGCGACCTGGACGGAGAGGAACGCGCCGATGAGGTTCAGCACCGCCGACAGCGCGACCGCCACCTTCGGCCGCAGCGCACGGGTGGCGATCGACGTCGCCATCGCGTTGGCCGTGTCGTGGAAGCCGTTCGTGAAGTCGAACCCGAGGGCGGTGATGACCACAAGAACGAGGATCACTGATGTCTCGGTCACGTCCGCAGCGGTGCCCGGTACGGTCCGGCCTATCCCGGTTCGGGCAATAGTTCACGCGGTGTACACCTTGACGTCACGCAGGGCGGCGGCGAGCTCGGTCACCCGCTCCCCCTCCGGCGGTTCGACGACCCACAGCACCCGTACGCCCGTGCCGGCCAGTCCGTACAGGGTTTTCAGCGTGCGCGGCTCCTCGACCGTGAGGACGCTGACCGGCGAGGCGGCGAGCGCGGCCAGGTCGTCGTCGGTGGGCGCACCGGTGATCGACAGCCAGCGCAGCCGCGGGAACCGGTCGAGGCCGTCCAGCCGCCGGTCCTCGGCCCGGTTCGTGATCTTCAGTGCGGAGAGCGGCAGCCCGTCCGGCAGGGCCGCGAGGCCGTCGTGCAGGTCCGGGTGCCGCACTGTCAGCATCCGCAGCGGCGCGGCGTGCAACGTGGACAGGTCGGCCGGGGTCTGGAAAAGCGACAGGTCCACGACCGTGGAGCCGGCCAGCCCGGACAGGTCACGCAGGGCACTGCACCGGATCAGCGACAGCGACCGCAGCGACCGGCGCTGCGCCAGCGGCGACAGGTCCCGCACCACGTCGTTCTGCATCAGCTTCAGCCGGCGCAGCGACGAGATCGCGGCGAGCGGGTTCAGCGGCATGACGTCACCGCGCACCGCCACCGCGGTCAGCCGGTTCAGATACATCAGGTCGCGGACCTCACGCCAGCCGTTGCGGTCCAGGTAGAGGTCGCCGAAGTCGACGTCGGCGAGGACCTCCCGGGCGTACTCCGAGGGGTCGTCGGACTCGCGCCAGGCACGTAGCAGTTCCTCGACGACGCGTTGCTGCGGCACGTCGGTGAACCGTTTGATCAGCTCCCAGGCGCCGGGGCCGCCGATCAGCGCGGCGGCCCGGATGACCGCGGCCGCCTGATCCTCGGACAGGCCGTCCGGGCCGGGCAGCAGCTCCAGCACGAACGATCCGGCCCGGGCCAGCAGCTCCGCCTCGTCCGGCCCGGCCGGTGGGATCAGCCGCTGGGCCGCCTCGTGCACCTGGTCGCGGACGTCGTTGGTGTTGGTCACCACGACGTGTTCCAGGCAGGCCGCGGCGATCAGGTGCAGCCGGTCGCGGATGCGCGGCTCCCGGTTGCCGCGGGCGATCAGCTCGGACAGGATCCGGTCGCGTTCCTTGCGGGAGGTGTGCGCGACCGCCATGACCACCACGTCGTACCACTCGCTGTGGTGGGCGTTGCTGAGCAGATAGTCGAAGTCGCCGACGTCGGCGATCTCCCGCCCGGCCAGATAGTCGCGGAACGTGCGGTGCAGGAACTGGACCTGGTCGTCGTCCGGCTCGCGCAGCACGCCGGTGCGCTCCAGGATCCAGCGCAGCACCTGCTCCGGGTCGGCGTCATGGGTGCGCAGGCCGCGCATGTGCCCGGCGATGCGGCGGACCGCCTCCTCGGTGCTGATCAGCAGGTTCTGGTTGCGCACGTACGAGTACGCCAGCCGCTGCAGCAGCACCAGCTGCTCGGCCTTCTCCAGCGACAGCTCCCGGCCGATGTGCGGGTGCTTCTGCTCGTCCCAGCCCTCCAGCAGCAGGTCGAGCGCCGCCTCGTAGATGCCCTTGCGGTCGTGCGGCAAGCGCATGTAGGGCTTCTGGGCGAGCGCGCAGATCAGCCCGCACAGCAGCGGGCTGCCCGCCAGCCGCCGCAGCTCGCTGTTGCGTTCCAGCAGCGTGGCCAGATGTTCGCGGGTCTGCTGCAGCCGCTCCCGCTCGTCCTCGTCGGTGCCGGTACGGCGCCCGGCCGCGTCATGCCAGAAGGCCAGGTACTCCCCGATGCCGCGGCGGCTCATCGGCAACAGGTCGTAGGTGACGAACCGGTGACCGGACAGCCAGGCGGTCTCCACCGCGAACGGGCGGGTGGTCACCACGTAACGCGCGTCGGGGTAGGCGTCGGCCAGCTCGCTCAGCCAGGTGCGCACCTCGGCCCGCCGGTCGGCGGGCACCTCGTCGACGCCGTCGACCAGCACCAACGCGCGCCCCGAGCGCAGCAGTGCGTTGCCCCACCCGGACGGCATCTCGTTGGCGAGCATGTCGTCGGCGGCGAGCACCATCCGGTCCGGCTCGGGCAGCTTGCGGTCCAGATAGCGGCGCAGCGGCAGGAAGATCGGGACGAACCGGCCCGACCCGTCGGGGCCGGCCTCGGTCACCGCGAGCCAGCGCAGCAGCGTGGTCTTGCCGGCGCCCGCTCCGCCCCGGATCAGCAGGCGGCGGTCCTCGGCGAGGGCGTCGGCGACCGCGATGCCGGAACCGCTGTAGTCCCGGTCGTGGCCGGCGGCCCGGGCCACCTTCATGCCCACATAGGCGTCGTCGAGCCGGTATTTCTCCACCCCGCGGCCCATCGCCACGCCGAACAGCTCGATCTCGTCGAGGCGGCGCAACAGCTGCGCCAGGTAGCGCACCTCAAAGGCGCGGGCGGCCTCCGCACGCTCCCAGAGCAGGCGGCCGGGCAGGTTGACGACCTGCTGTTGCACCTCGTCGACCTGGTTACGGATCCGCTCCTGCACGGCCAGCGCCCACTCGTCACGGCCCCGGACGTAATCGGCCAGCGCGGCACTGACCTCGGCGAGAATCCGCTGGTACGCCCCGCGGCCGGCGTCGCCGAGGCCGGCCCGGGCGAGCACCGGCGCGGCCTTGTGCTCGATCAGCCGCTGCAGGCGCTCCAGCCGCAGGGACCCGTCGAACATCTCCTTCTCGATCACCGGCACGGCGGCCTGCAACGAGTCCCGCACCGCCAGGACGGCGGCCTGCCACTCGTTCTCCGGCACCGAACGGAGCTCGCCCTCGCGCAGCGCGGTGAGGCTGCGGGTGGCCTGCGCGGTCACCGCCCGATGGTCGACGTCACCCTGCCGTGGATCCAGGCGCAGCCGCTGGAAGAGCGCGTCGATCGCCTTGCTCGCGAGGAACTCGACCGCCGCAGCGACGGCGCCCAGCAGGAAGTCCATGAACGCAGTTACCCCCGTCGACGTCCGGACTTCGATCCTACTGAGACACCGCATCGCCTATCCTGCCGCGGTGACCCGACCTCGACGCCTCCTGATCACAGCGGCGGTGCTGCTCTTCGCCGGCGGCGCCACGATCGTCGCCCTGCACCGCTTCGCGGAGCACCGGGTCCGGCTGGAGGTGACCACCCGCAGCGGGGCCGCCGGCCAGATCCGGTGGGACGCCGCCGGCGAGCGCGGCACCGAGGGCGGGAAACTCACCACGCCCTGGTCGGCCGAGGTCACGGTGGGCGGGCTCAGCGCCTGGGTGACCCTCGCCGCGCTCGCCGACAAGTCCGATGTGGTCACCTGCCGCATCACGGTCGACGGCACGGTGGCGGCGGAGGCGACGGCGGACCACGCCACCGGCTGCACCGCGCACGTCACCGGCTGGTGAACACTCGATCGGAACTGATTTTCCACTGCCGGTTCCTAGCGTCCTGACCCGAGAGATTTCCCGTCTTCGTCAGGAGCAGCACCATGGCATCGAACGCCATCAACCGCGTCGCCGGACTGGCCGCGGCTGCCGTACTCACCACCGCCACGGTGGTCGCCGCCGGCCCGGCCGTCGCGCACCAGCCGAAACCCACCGTCGTTCTGATCCACGGCGCGTTCGCCGACTCCAGCGGCTGGAACGGTGTCGTCCGCCGGCTGCAGGACGACGGCTATCCGGTGGTGGCGGCCGCCAACCCACTGCGCGGCGTCGCCGCCGACGCCGCGAACGTCAAAGCCCTGCTCGCCAGCATCGAGGGTCCGATCGTGCTGGTCGGTCATTCGTACGGTGGCATGGTGGCCAGCAGCGCGGCAGCCGGCGACCGCGATGTGAAGGCGCTGGTCTTCGTCGCCGCGTTCGCCCCGCTGGCCGGGGAGAGCGCGGTGGAACTGTCAGAGAAGTTCCCGGGCAGCACCCTCGGTGAGACGTTGCGGACCGTCCCGCTGCCGGACGGCAACGCCGACCTCTACGTCGACCCGAAGCTGTTCCGCAAGCAGTTCGCCGCGGACGTCCCGGCGTCGCAGACCGCGCTGATGGCGGTCGCCCAGCGCCCGGTCACCGCGGCCGCGCTCAACGAGGACGCGGCCGGCCCGCAGGCCTGGACGACGATCCCCAGCTACTTCCTGGTCGCCGGGGCCGACCTCAACATCCCGCCCGCCGTGCAGCACTACCAGGCGGACCGGGCCGGCGGCACCGTGCGTACCGTCAAGAACGCCTCGCACGCGGTGTTCGTGTCGCAGCCGTCGATCACCGCATCGTTCATCGAGAAGGCGGCGCGCGAGCGCGCCTGACCTTCGGCGCGGGTGGCGGGCGGTTCGCCCGCCACCCGCTTGCTCAGCGGGTCCCCAGACGTTTCAGGGCCTTCAGTACGGTCGTGATCATGCGCGTCCAGCGCTCGGGGCTGATCCCGGCCGGGGGTGTGAAGCCTTGCAGCCGCTGGTGGGCGATGGTCTGCGGTTCGGTGTATTTGAGCAGGCCCTCGGCTCCGTGGCGGCGGCCGGGGCCGGAGTCGCCCATCCCGCCCATCGGAGCGTCGACGCTGCCCCAGGCGGCGGCGAACGCCTCGTTGACGTTGACGGTGCCGGCGTGGATGCGAGCGGCCACGGCCCGGCCCGCGGCGCCGTCGCGGGTCCAGACGCTGGCGTTGAGCCCGTAGGGGGTGGCGTTGGCACGCTGGACGGCGTCGTCGAGGTCGGTGAACCGGTAGATCGAGACGACCGGGCCGAAGGTCTCCTGATCGAAGAGCGTCATGTCGGGGGTCACGCCGGTGAGGATGGTCGGTTCGTAGAAGAGCGGGCCCAGGTCGGGGCGGGCGGTGCCACCGGCGAGCAGGGTCGCGCCTTTGGCGAGGGCGTCCCGAACGTGCGCGGTGACGGTGTCGAGCTGGGCGGACGTGGTGAGGCTGCCGACGTCGACGCTGTAGTCGTAGGCCGCACCGATGCGCAGTTGCCGGGTCCGGGCGGCGAAGGCGGCGGTGAACTCGGCGAAGATCTCGTCAGCGACGTACATGCGCTCCACGGACACGCAGAGCTGCCCGGTCGACGAGAAGCAGGCGGCGATCGCGCCCTCGACGGTCCGCTCGACGTCGGCGTCGGCGAGCACGATCATCGGGTTCTTGCCGCCGAGTTCCAGCGAGGCGCCGATCAGCCGCTCGCCGGCGCCGCGGGCGATGCGGCGGCCGCTGGCGGTGGAGCCGGTGAACATCAGGTAGTCGGCGCCGGCCATGAGCGCGTCGCCGATCGAGCTTCCCGGTCCGATCACCATCTGCCACACGTCGGCCGGCAGGCCGGCCTCGCGCATCAGGTCCAGGGCCCACAGCGCGGTCAACGCGGTCTGGGTGTCCGGCTTCTGGACGACGGCGTTGCCGGCCATCAGGGCCGGGATCGCGTCGCCGGCCGCCATGCTGAGCGGATAGTTCCACGGCGAGATCACCGTGACGACGCCCTTGGGGTGGCGCAGCTCGGTGGTGTGGGTCAGCACCGGGACGGCGCCCCGCCGGCGCCGCGGCGCGAGCAGTGCGGCGGCGCTGCGCGCGTAGTAGCGCGCGGTGATGGCGATGTCGGTGACCTCGAGGAAGGCGTCGCGGCGGGTCTTGCCGTTCTCGGACTGCATGAGGTCGAGTGCCTGCTCCTGACGCTCCAGCACGAGGTCGTGGAACCGCAGCATGATCCGCTTGCGCTCGGCGACCGGCGTGGCGGCCCAGTCGGCCTGCGCGACGCGCGCGCGGGCGAAGGCGTCCCGTACGTCCTGGGCGGTCGAGGTCGGGAGGTCAGCGAGGGGCTTGCCCGTGTAGGGCTCGGTGGTGGTGATCGTTGCCGCGCCGGGGGCCGCGGTGACCAGGCTCGCGAGGTTCATCGTCCGCGCACCGATGTCGGGACGGGCATGTGGAGAGCGAGCTGACCCTCGGCGACGACGTCGAACTGGATGGTTCTGATCGGCTTGAGCGAGCGCACGTCGTCGGAGAGCCGCCCGGTGCCGAGTTCCAGGTTGACGCCGCGCGGGAAGCGGACCGTGCCCGCGGAGAGCACGTTCGTCTGGCTGAAGGTCGCGTGCCAGGCGCCGTCGATGGTCGTGTAAGACGTCAGCGCGGAGACGACGTCCCCGCCGCGGTGGGCGGTCTGCCGGGGTGTGGCGGCGGAGAAGGCCAGGTCGTCCGCGACCCGCGCCGTCGTACGCTCGGCGTCGATCTGGACATCGAGGTCGGTGACCCATTTGGGGAAGCCGTAACCGTCGTGGCCGCGGACCTGAGCGATCTCGCTGCTGACCGGCAGGGAGAGCACGTAGGAGTGCAGATGCTCGTTCTTGAGGGCCGCGACCGTGTCGACGAACCCGAGTCCACCGTGGCGTGCCGGGCGAACCGCGATGCCGACGGCGGCCTCGGTGTAGAAATCGATGTCGCACACGTCGTAGCGGAAGAACATCACCGAGACGAGGCCGAGGCCCGGGGCCACTTCCAGCGGAGACAGTTCTCGAGGGAGCCGGCTCCGGATCGCGCGTGACGGCGCGACCATGGTGAGCCGGGCAGTGGAGATCCGGTAGTAGAAGTTGGGCGTCAGCGTCTCGCCGACGGGCGAATCGACCCGCGTTTTGGGCAGCCGCCGAAAGAAATCGACACTTCGCACCCGCGGATCGGCGGCGACGACGTCGAGATCAGTCTTCATCCGGTATCGGTCGTACCAACCGCCTTCCACGACTTCCACCGAACGACCGCCCAGATCGACCGTGACCATACGCCACTCTCCTCATGTTTACGGTGCTTACATGAGGAGAGTATGGGTCAATGTAAGCACCGTCAACACAGGATGGCGGCGAACGCGGCACGGACCCGGTCCGCAACCTCACCACTCGACGTCGCCGGGAGCTTGCCGTCCAGGTGCAGGTAGGCCAGCCCGTGCGCCAGAGCCCAGCCGGCGGCGGCGAGCGCCTCGGCATCACCGGACGGGAAGACCCGCACCATGGCGGCCCTCAGCAGTTCATGGATCTCGGCAGCAGCCTGGACCCGCTCCTCACTGCCCCCGTCGCAGGCGTTGCCGAACATGAGCCGGAACAGGGCGGGGCGGCGCAGCGCGAACGCGACGTAGGTGACCGCCAGCTCGGCGAGATCGCGCGGCGACTCCGGCGGCGTGCGCCCCTCGGCCAGATCCACCTTCAGGTCGCGCAGCCCCTGGGCGGCCAGCGCGGATTCCAGGGCGTCGCGGTCGGCGAAATGACGGTACGGCGCGGTCGGCGAAACACCCGCCTCGCGGGCTATGGCGCGCAACGAGAACGGCTCGCCGGCCTCGAGCATGCGCATCGCGGTCGTCAGCAGCGCCGCGCGCAGATCGCCGTGATGGTAGCCACTCTTCTCAGAAGTTGACACCGCTTACATCCCTTTCCTACGCTCATGTGAGCGCCGTAAACATACCGCATTCCAGGAGCCGCCATGTCGCCCGTCTTCACACCGTTTCCGCTTCCCAACGGCTCGGTGCTGCCGAACCGTCTGGTGAAGGCCGCGATGGAGGAGAACATGGCCGCCCGCGGCCAGCTCCCGGACACGGCGCTGTTCCGGCTCTACCGCCGCTGGAGTCAGGGTGGGGTCGGTCTGATCATCACCGGCAACGTCATGGTCCACGCCGAAGCGCTCACCGGCCCGGCCGGGGTCGTCCTCGACGCGCAGGCCCCGCTGGAGCCCTTCCGGCAATGGGCGGAGGCCGCCAAGAGCGGCGGCGCCGCCGTGTGGATGCAGATCAACCACCCCGGCCGGCAGGTCCGCGCCGACATGCCCGGCGTCGCCTGGGGACCGTCGGCGGTCCGCGTCGACCTCGGCAGGAACAGCAAGCGATTCGCCGAGCCGGTCGCGATGACCCAGGACCAGATCGAGCAGACGATCGCCCGTTTCGCGACCACCGCCCAGCGCGCCGAGGAGGCCGGCTTCGACGGCGTGGAGATCCACGCCGCACACGGTTACCTGCTCTCCCAGTTCCTCTCCCCGCTGGCCAACCGGCGCACCGACCGGTGGGGCGGCAGCCTGGAGAACCGGGCCCGGTTGCTGCTCGACATCGTCCGCGCCGTGCGTGCCGTCGTCGCCACCGAGTTCACCGTGGCCGTCAAGCTGAACTCCGCCGACTTCCAGCGCGGCGGTTTCGACGCCGACGACGCCAGGGCGGTCATCGCGATGCTGGCGCCGCTCGGCGTCGACGTCGTCGAGCTCTCCGGCGGCAGCTACGAGAGCCCGGCGATGACCGGGCAGTCCGGCGACGCCCGCACCCGTTCCCGGGAGGCCTACTTCCTGACCCTCGCCGAGCAACTCGTGCAGACCAGCGAGATCCCGCTGATGCTCACCGGAGGCGTGGTCCGCCGCGCCGTCGCCGAAGAGGTGCTGGCCAGCGGCGTCGACCTCGTGGGCATGGGCAGCGCCCTGGCCGTCGACCCCGACCTGCCGGCCCGGTGGCATCACGACGCGGGCGCCGCAGTCGAACTCGCACCGGTCCGCATGAGGGACAAGGCGATCGCCTCCGCCGCCGGCATGGCCCGGGTTCGCCGTCAGCTGCGCCGGCTCGGTGCGGGCCGGCGGACCAAACCCGGCATCAACCCGAAGATCGCACTCGCGACGGAGACCGTGCTGCAGGGATTCGCCCTGCGCCGGTACCGCGCCTGGCTGCGCAACCGTCCCGCCTATCCTTCATGATCGGCAGGACGAAGGAGCGCCGATGTCGATCGAATCAGCCCTCGCCGACCCCGGCCACGACAGCTTCGAGACGGCGCTGACCGACGCCGTGCACGCCGGGCCGCGAGGTGAGCGGGCGCTGCTGGCGGCGCTCGCGGCCGCACCGGACGAGGACCACGCCTGTGACCTCGTCGCCGCCCTCGGCGAGGCCGACGGGCCGGACGGCCCCGCGATCCTGCGCGCCGTCGCCGTGGACCCAAACAGATCCGCACCGGAACGCTGCGCGGCACTGATCGCGCTCGCCAAACGCTCGGGCCCCGCCGCCGGTGACGTCTGTGCACGGGCCCTCGCCGACCCGGACGAGTCGATCCGCGACTACGCGCTGCTGGCTCTGGCCGCCGCCGGCGACGATCGGGCCTGGGCCGCGGTGCTGGCCGAACTGGAGCGCCTCCTGCAGCGGCCCGCCGATCCCGACCGCGACCTGGACGAGCGGACCCTCTCCGGCCAGTCCACGCTCCTCACCGCCGTCTGCTACCTGGGGCGGCACGCGGCCACCGACCCCCAGCGGCAGCGAGCCGTGACCGGCCTCGTGCGCCGCCGCTGGGACCGGGTCCACGGCGCCGAGCAGCGGTGGCTGACCGTCCACTGGCCGGCCTGCGACCCGAACCGCCCGGACACCGCCACCACGCTCGACGCGACCTGGCTGACCGACTGGATCAGCTGGCCGATGTTCAGCGCCCTGTTCCCGCGCGGCTGACCAGCCGTGAGGGTAGGGCTGTCCATACCCCCGAACTTCATGGTTTGCCGTGTGCCGCTCCAGCCCTTGATTCACCAGGCTGAGATCCATGCGAGACACGGTGGTGGTCGAGGTGATCGACCTGATGAAGCGGTATCCGGGGGCGGCCGTCCAGGCACTGGACGGGGTGTCCGTGGCATTCGGAGCGGGATCGTTCACGGCGGTGATGGGACCGTCCGGATCCGGCAAGTCGACGCTGCTGCAGTGCGCGGCCGGGCTCGACCGGGCCGACAGCGGCCGGGTGCTGCTGGCCGGGCAGGAGATCGGGCGGCTGCGTGAGCCCAAGTTGACGCAGGCGCGCCGGGCGCGGGTCGGTTTCGTCTTCCAGTCCTACAACCTGCTCGACTCGCTGTCGGTCTGGCACAACGTGCTGCTGCCGCAGCGGCTCGCCGGCGTCCGGCCGGACCGCCGCTGGGCCCGCGAGGTGCTGAACCGGGTGGGGCTGGCCGGGCGGGAGAACGACCACCCGGGCCGGCTCTCCGGCGGACAACGGCAGCGGGTGGCACTGGCCCGGGCGCTCGCGGCCCGGCCCGAGGTGGTCTTCGCCGACGAGCCGACCGGAGCGCTGGATCTGGCCAGCGGCCGCGAGGTGCTGACCCTGCTGCGCGAGGCGGTCGACGACCTCGGCACCACGATCGTCATGGTGACCCACGACCCGGCCGCGGCGGCCTGGGCGGACCGGGTGGTGTTCCTGGCCGACGGCCGGATCGTCACCGAGATGCACGCGCCGTCGGCGGAGAAGGTCGCCGAGCAGCTGACGGCGGTGACCCGATGATCCGGCTGGCCCTGGGCACACTGCGCCGGCACCGCGGCGCGTACGCGGGCACGTTCCTCGCCGCCCTCCTGGCGGTCGCCCTGCTGGCCGGCGGCGGACTGCTGCTGTTCTCGGTGCTGACGGCGAAACCGCCGGCCGACCGGTTCGCCGCCGCCGCGGTGGTGGTCTCCGGCGCCCGGGACGTCAGCGTGGAGACGGTCACCACCAAGAAGAAGAAAGAGGGCAAGACCAAGCTCAAGCGCAAGGTCAAGACCGAACGGCTCACCGGCGCGGGAACCCTGCCGGCGGAGCTGGCCGGCCGGCTGCGCGGGCTGCCGGGCGTGGAGCGGGTGGTGGCCGACGCCGCCTTCCCGGTGCAGGCGGCCACCCGGGGCGGGACACCGGTGCGCGGCGCCGACGACGCGCCGGTGATCGGGCACGGCTGGTCGTCGGCGGCACTGACGCCGTACACGCTGCGTGACGGGCGGGCGCCGGGAGACGGCGAGGTGGTGATCGACGCCGACCTGGCCGGACGGGGGCGGCTCGCGGTCGGTGACCCGCTGGTGCTGACGACGCGTACCGGTAGCCGTACCGTCGAGATCAGTGGCGTCGCGGCACCTGCCGGCGGCGACGGGCTGCCCGCGCAGGGCGCGGTGTTCCTCGCCGACGGCGAGGTGGCCGCGGTGTCCGGCCTGGCCGGACCGACCGCGATGGGTGTGCTGGCCGCGCCCGGCACGGACGTGCCGGCGCTGGCGGCGGCCGTCCGGGAGCACGCGGCGGGAGCACCCGTGCTCACCGATGGTGACCGGGTCGGCGCCGACCTGCCGGGTGCGCTGCCCGACTACATCGCCCCGATCTCGATTTTCGGTTTCGTTCTCGGCATCACCGCGTTCGCGGCGGTGTTCGTGCTGACCGGCACGGTCACCCTCAGCGTGCGGCAGAGGCTGCGCGAACTCGCGCTGCTGCGCACCATCGGAGCGACCCCGCGCCGGCTGCGCACCCTGCTGGGCGTGGAGAGCGTGCTGCTCGCCGCGCTGGCCGCGCTGCCCGCCGCCCCGCTGGGAGTGTTCTTCGCGCAGGTCGTGGCGGCCCGTTTCCAGGCGCTCGGCGTCGTGCCGGCCCAGTTCACCGTGGCGGTCAGCGTGCCGGTGCTGCTGGCGGCCGGGCTGGCCGGAATCCTGGTGACCTTCATCGCGGCGCGCATCGCCGGGCGGCGAGCGGCGCGCATCGCGCCCACCCAGGCACTCACCGAGACCACGACGGCGCCGGGCGGCAGCAGGATTGTCCGTACGGTCGTCGCACTGGTGACCACGGCCGGGGCGGTCGCGGTGCTCAGCTTCGTGCCGCTGGGCGGCCCGCTCGGCATGGGCATGAGCTTCGTGTCGTCCGCCCTGCTGCTCTGCGCGGTCGCGGCGGCCGGCCCGCTGCTGGTCCGCGCCCTGACCGCCGTGCTGAGCCGCCCGTTCGGGCTGGCCGGCCTGATCAGCCGGGCCGAGTCGCGCCGGGTCGCCGCGGTCGCCGTGCCGCTGGTGCTGATGTTCGCGGTCAACGCGACCATGCTGCTCAACGGCTCACTGCTGGACCGCCTCGCCGGGCAGGAGCAGCGGGAGCGGACCGCCCCGGCAACCGCGCTGGTCGGCGCGCCCGGCGGCATGCCGCTGGACGCCGCACGGCAGATCGCCGCCCAGCCCGGGGTGACCGGCGCCGCCGCGCTGCTGCCGACCCGGGTGATCGCGGTCAAGGGTGGCAAACCGGAGGACTACCCCGCGCAGGGCCTGCTGAGCACCGGCACCACCCCGGCCCTCGATCTGGGCCTGTCCGGCGGCGCGCTGGGCGGTGCGAGCACGTTCGCCGCCAGCTCCTACGTGATCGGCCAGTACGGATGGCGGATCGGCGAGACGGTGCCGCTCTGGCTGGCCGACGGCACCCGGGTGGAACTCCGGCTGTCCGCCACCTACACCCGGGCGCGCGGCTTCGGCGAGCTGGTGCTGCCCGCCGAGCTGGTGGCGGCACACGACCCGAAGGGCCTGGTCGCCTCGGTGGCACTGAGCGGCGACGTGGCGGGCGACAGCGCGACCGCGCCGCCGGTCGTCGCGGCCGGTGACAAGTCCGAACAGCAGGGTGCGTGGGAGCTGATGGTCGCCATCTCCCTCGGATTCACCGCGATCGCCGTCGTCAACACGTTCGCCATCGCCACCGCCGCACGGCGGCGCGAGTTCGCCGACCTGCGCCTGGTCGGCGCGACCACGGGCCAGGTGCACCGGCTCGCCGGCCGGGAAGCGGCGATCACGGTCGCGGTGGGCCTGCTGCTCGGCGCCGCCGTCTGCGGCATCGTGGTGGGCACGTTCAGCGTCGCCCAGGACGGGGTGCTGCGGCTGATCGTCGACCCGGGGACCTACGCGGCGATGGCCGGCACGGTCGCCCTGCTCGGCCTGGCCGCCGGAATCCTGCCGGCCCGGCTGATGCTGCGCCGCGGTGGCCTCCCCGCCCAGGTCTGAGGCCTATCTGATGCGTCACACGATGGCAGGGCGAGGTCCAGGTGGTGCCGGATGCCCCCGGCGGGCCCTAGGATCCGGTGCGATGTCGATGCGGATCAAGGCGACCCTGCGGGCGCTGGCCTACCTGGCCACCGGACCGGTCGCCGGGGCGGCCGGTCTGCTGTGGAGCCTGGCCGCCACCCTCGGCGTCACCCTGCTGGCGATCACCCAGGCCGGCGGGCCGGCGTTCCTCGGCGCCGCCTGGCTCACCCGCCGGCTCGCCGGCCTGGAACGGCGCCGGGCCGGCTGGGTGCTCGGCGAGCCGATCCCCTCGCCGTACCTGCCGTCGCCGGACGGCCCGCTGAGCCGGCGGGTCGCCGCGGTCGGCACGCAGCCGGCCACCTGGCGCGACCTGGCCTGGCTGATGATCCTCTTCCCGATCGGGCTGGTCGGCGGGGTCGTCGCCATCGTCACCACCCTGCTCACCCTCGGCGCGATCGTGGCGCCCGTCTGGCTGTGGGCGGTCCCCAACCCGCGGGCGCCGTTCCCCGCCGACCCGCTGATGACCACCACCGGCGGCCGGTTCCTCCTGGTCGTCCTCGGCCTGCTGGCGGCGCCGCTGGTGGCGGCCCTGCTGCGGTCGCTCGCCGCCGGGCAGATCCGGCTCGCCCGGGCACTGCTCGCACCCGGCGAGCACCGGCGGCTGGTGGAGACCGCCGAACAGCTCGCCCGCAGCCGGCGGCGGGTGGTGGACGCGCAGGCCGCCGAGCTGCGCCGGATCGAGCGCGACCTGCACGACGGCGCTCAGGCACGCATCGTCGCGGCCGGCATGACCCTGGCGCTCACCGCCCGGAAACTGCGCACCGCGACCGAGCCGGCCGAGGTGAGCGCCGACGTGCAGCTGGCCCGGCGGCAGCTGGACGACGCCCTCGCGGAACTGCGCCGGCTCGTGCGCGGCATCCATCCGCCGATCCTCACCGACCGGGGCCTGGCGGCCGCCCTGGCCGCGCTGGCCGGGGACAGCCCGGTACCGGTCGAGATCGACGCCGACGCGGACGAGCGCTACCCGGCGGCGGTGGAGTCGGCGGCGTACTTCGTCGTCGCCGAAGGACTCGCCAACGCCGCCAAGCACGCGCACGCCGACCGGTGCGTGGTTGCGGTCCGGCGTACGCCCGGCGGCGTCGCCGTCCGGGTCAGCGACGACGGCCGGGGCGGCGCCGACCCGGACGGATCCGGCATCGACGGCCTCCGCCGGCGCGTCGAGGCCCTGGACGGCCGGCTCACCCTGACCAGCCCGCCCGGCGGGCCCACCGTTCTGCTCGCGGAGATGCCATGCGAATCGTGATCGCCGAAGACCTGCTGCTGCTGCGCGACGGGATGGTCCGGCTGCTCACCGACACCGGGCACACCGTCGTCGCCGCCGTCGGCGACGCCGCCGGCCTGATCACCGCGGTCGGCGAGCACCAGCCCGACCTTTCGATCGTCGACGTACGCCTGCCGCCCGGGTTCCGCGACGAGGGGCTGCGCGCGGCCTTGAAGCTGCGTGCCGCCGACCCGGACACCCGGGTGCTCATCGTCTCGCAGTACGTCGAGCGGGCCTACGCCGCCGAACTGCTCGCCGACGGCCGCGGCGGCGTCGGATATCTGCTCAAGGACCGGGTCACCGACCTCGACGAGTTCCTCGACGCGGTGGAACGGGTGGCCGCCGGCGGCACCGCCATGGACCCCGAAGTGGTGCGGCAGCTGTTCACCCGCAGCACCCGCAACCACGGCGTCGACGGGCTCACCCCCCGCGAACGCCAGGTGCTCGACCTGATGGCGCAGGGCCTGTCGAACTCGGCGATCTGTGCCGCCCTCGTGCTCGCCCCGGTGTCGGTCGAGAAACACATCAGCAGCATCTTCGGCAAACTCGACCTGCCGCCGGCCGACGACGCGCACCGGCGGGTTCGCGCCGTCCTGGCGTACCTGAACAGCTGAGGCGTCAGCGCCGGAAGTACGCACCAGTGCCGGGGCTGAACATCAGCGGCACCGCGGCCCAGACGCACAGGATGTGCAGGATCCGGCTGGCCGCGGTGAGCACGCCGGTCAGATCGGTACGCGCGAGCGCGTCGCCGAGCGCGTTGCCGTCGAGCAGCCAGGTGATGGGCTCGATCACCAGCGACAGCGTGCCGAAGACGCCGAGGCCGACGGCGAGTGTCCAGCGGGCCCAGTTGCGGCCGGCGCGCATGCGCAGCGCGACGGCGGCGACGATCGCGTAGACGGCCAGCCGCACGGCGACACCGGGGAACTCGGCGACCTGCAGGATCATCTCGGCGACGCCGGCGGCCAGGGCGCCCATCCAGAACAGGAAGGCGGCGCGGATCGCGTACGGGGTGGTGGTGGTTGGGGTCGTCGTTGTCATGCCGGTAAGCCTTCGCCGGGCGGCGGCGGGGAACACTCCTGCCAGCCACCGGATCGGGGGGGGGAGTTGAGTCCCCCTTCGGGCGTGGAACCGGCGCCGGGCGCGCGGCGTCTCAGCCGGGTGAGGATCAGAGGCGGGCTTGTCGTGATGGTGCTGGGGATGGCCTCGTTGCCGGCGTGCGGGGACGGCCCGGCCGAGAGCCTGCCGGGCTCCTCCGGTTCAGCGGCCGCATCGAGTCCGTCCGGTTCAGCGGGCGTGCCGACTTCGTCCGGTTCAGCGGCCGCGCCGCGTCCGTCGGGTTCAGTTGGCGTGCCTGGTCCGCCCGGTTCAGCGGCCGCGCCGCGTCCGTCGGCATCAGCGGGCACGCCGGGTCCGCCCGGCGACGCGGCAGTCTGGTTCCTGCCGGAGAACCAGCGGTTGCAGCGGTCGTCCACGACGTTCACCGCGCTGGTCTCCCGGCTGGGCTGCAACAGCGGCGTCACCGGCGAGGTGCTGGCGCCCCGGATCGAGCCGCGCAGGTCCGAGGTGGTGGTGACGTTCAGCGTGGCGGCGAAGCCACCGGGTGAGGTGGCCTCCTGCCAGGGCAATGATCAAGTGCCCTACGAGGTGGATCTCGGTGAGCCGCTGAACGGCCGGCCCCTCGTCGACGGCCAGTGCCGCGGGCCGGCGGCGGGCACATCGTTCTGCGAGCCTGATGCCACCCGCTTCACCTTCTGATCACCGCTCAGCGCGCGTGGATCATCAACACTTACTCCACACACTGAGCGCAGACACTCGCCGGCCAACGCGATGCTCCACACCAGCTTCCCGAGGCAGGGCCCGTTCGCAGAGTTCATTGAGGTCCATTCTGACGGTGCGCCGGAATTGACGAGATCGCGAAAGACCGGGCCGCAAGGTCACGCGAACCAGCCGGACTGAAAGTGCCTGCCAGAGCGCCGGCCACTGCCACGCCGGACCGCGTGACGTTGGTGCGCTCAGCGCGCCACAACGGGACTGTGCGATCCATTGTGGAACCACTCGGCTGACCGTCAGCGTCGCATCGAGCCGGCCGAAGCAACTCCCAGACGCAGCCAAGCCGACCGGCTGACGGCCAGTGTCAGTTCAGACCGGCCGAAACGTTCCTCCGGCGCAGCCGAGCGAACCGGCTGGCGGCCAGTGTTGGTTCGGGCCAGCCGCAGCAACACCCAGACGCAGCCGAGCCCGCCGGCCGGCGGCCAGGATCCGTTCGGGCCAGCCGCAGCAACACCCAGGCGCAGCCAAGCCCGCCGGCCGGCGGCCAGCGTCCGTTCGGGCCAGCCGCAGCAACACTCAGGCGCAGCCGAGCCCGCCGGCTGGCGGCCAGTGTCCGTTCGGGTCGGCCGC
>NZ_JBEZZB010000016.1:0-92464 GCF_040638955.1 Actinoplanes sp. NPDC024001 | reverse complement strand
AAGGGCGACCACCACAGGCCATCTCCCGATCCTCGCCGAGTTCCGGCGAGACCTTACAACCAAGATCTCGTCGAAAGGATGGTGCCCTAGTGACCGCTGACGTCCACTCGTTGATCGGCGCCTACGCGCTGGACGCGCTCGACGACGTCGAACGGGCCGCCTTCCACCGGCATCTGCGCGACTGCGAGTCCTGCCGGATCGAGGCCGACGAGCTGCGCGAGGCCGCCGCCCGCCTGGCCGACGGCGCCTGGTCGGTGCCGCCGCCCCGGTTGCGCGACAACGTGATGGCCGCGGTCGCCGGCACCCGCCAGCGCCCGCCGCGCGTCGCGCCCTCCCGGTCCCGCACGCCACGTCGCCTGCGGCTCGTGGCCGCGGCCGCCGCCGTGGTCGCCGCGGTCAGCGCGGGCACGGTCGTCTACACCGTTCAGGACCAGCGCGTACGCCGGGCGAACACGCTCGCCGAAGCGGCCCGGGAGGGGGAAGCCCGGGTCCGGGCCATCCTCGCCGCCCCCGACCTGAAGGTGCGCGAGGAGCCGCTGGACAGTGGCGGCCGGGTCACGGTGGCCAGCTCGCCCCTGCAGAACGCCGGTGTCATCATGCTCGCCGCCGACGGCGCGCCAGGCTCGGGCAAGGTCTATCAGCTGTGGACGATCCGCTCCGGCGCGGCCACCTCGGCCGGTGCTCTCGGCGAGGGCCAGTCCGCTGCCGTGCAACTGGTGGAAGGCCTCCCTGACGCCTCGAACGTCGGCGTCACCGTCGAACGGGCTCCCGGTTCGACGGCGCCCACCGCCCCGCTGGACGCCCTGGTGAGCCTCACCTGATCTTCCTGGCGAGCATCACGTGATCTTCCTGGTGCGCCTCAGGTGATCTTCCTGGTGCGCCTCAGGTGATCTTCCTGGTGCGCCTCAGGTGATCTTCCTGGTGCGCCTCAGGTGATCTTTTTGATCAGCCTCAGGTGATCTTCCGCCCCAGCCGGGCGAGCGGCGACAGCGCCATCAGCAGCGGCGACAGCAGCATGCCCGCAGCCGTCACCGCCAGCGCCGCCCGTGCTCCCCACGCGTCCGCGAGGTAGCCGCCCAGCAGCGACCCGAACGGCGTCATCCCCATTCCCGCGAAGGTGATCGTCGCCGCGACCCGGCCCTGCAGGTCGTCCGGGGTGACCGTCTGCCGGACCGCCATGATCGTGACGTTGACCAGCTGGCCGAACGCCCCGAACACCAGGTTGATCCCGGCCAGCGCGACCAGGGTGGCCGTCGAGCCGCCGTGCAGCAGTGGCACGCACAGCAGCACACCGTCGCCGACGGTCGCGGCCGTCACCAGCACCACCCCGTAGCCGAACCGTTCCGGCAGCCGGGCGGCGAGCAGCGAACCGGCAAGCGCGCCCGGCCCGGTCGCGGCGAGGGCCAGCCCGACAGCGGCCCCGGACAGGTGCAGGTCCCGCGGCAGAAACAGCAGGTAGGCGGTCATCGCGGCGGCCAACGACAGCTGGAACGCGGCTGAGGCCAGGCACACCGTACGCAGCAGGGCGTCCCCCGCGACGAACCGCACACCCTCCCTGATGCGCCCACGGACTCGCCGGTCGACTACTCCCCGATGCCGGTCGTCGGCGTCCTGCCGCCGGGCCGCGCGAGAATCAGCGCCACCCGGACGAGCGGCCCGCCGGTCAACGGCCTCCCGGTGCCGGATCGCAGCGATCGAGCCGAACGACACCACGAAGAACAGCGCGGCGGAAGCCGCGGCCAGCGGCGCCGAGAGCAGGGAGACCAGCGCTCCGCCGAGGGCCGGCCCGCCGATCTGTGCCGCGGAACGGCTTCCCTCGATCGCGCTGTTGCCCCGCACGAGCTGATCACGCCGGACCAGCCGCACCAGCCCGGCCTGGTAGGCGACGTCGAAGAAGACCGACATCGCTCCGACCGCGAACGCGACGATCAGCAGCGTCGGCAGTCCCAAGCCGCCCAGATGGGCGGCCATCGCGGCCGCACCCAGGGCCAGCGCGCGGCCGCAGTCGGCAAGGACCATCACGGTGCGGGAACGCCACCGGTCCACCCAGACACCGGCGAACAGGGCGAGCAACAGCTGAGGCGCCTGCCCCACCGCGCGCAGCACACCCAGCTGCTCCGCGCCGACGTGCAGCGTCAGCACCGCGACCAGCGGCAGGATCACCAGACTGGTGTGCTCCCCCAGCTGCGAGGCGGTCTGCCCCGCCCAGAGCCGACGAAAATCAGAGTTGGTAAGCAGAGACGGCACAGAACCCCTTGCAGAGCAGCATCATCGGGGCCCACCGACCGGCGGGCCATGCTCGCTGTGCCGCACGTTTTCCGGGGCAGCACGCGATGACCAGGCCGGCTGACCGGCCACTGTCGTCAGCGCGTGCTCGAACGACCGGGCATCTCTCAACTCCTCCAGGGGCTGCCCCGACGTTAGCCGCCCACCTCCGCGCGGCAAACGCATTAACCCGGCCGCGCCTCTCACCCAACTCGCCGCCGACCACCCGCCGCCAAGCCAGCCCTCACGGTCAGCTCCCACCCCCAGCTGACAACCAGGCACGCCGCAACCGCCGAAAGACAGCCCTGACGGGCAGCCGACATCACCGGCTGACAACCAGGCACGCCGCAACCGCCGAAAGACAGCCCTGACGGGCAGCCGACATCACCGGCTGACAGCCAGGGGCGCCGCAAACGCCGGAAGACAGCACTGGCGGGCAGCCGACATCACCGGCTGACAGCCAGGGGCGCCGCAAACGCCGGGAGGCAGCACTGGTGGTCAGCCGACGTCACCGGCTGACGGCGAGGGGTGCCTCAAACGCCGGGAGGCGACGCTGGTGGTCAGCCGACGTCACCGGCTGGCGCGCACGGACCGAATCGGCGTCGCATGAGGTGTACAAGGGTCAGCCCAGCTTGGCCGGCTGGCATTGAGGAACGTCACGACGAGCCGAATCGGTACCTGACAGCCAGCCCGGCACGCGCGGCTGGCGCCCGGTGCTGCGGGTCAGCGGGAGGACAGCTGTTCCTCCAGGTGGAAGACCTGGTCGAGGACGACCATGCCCTGGTCGGGGCGGGCCTCGCCGAGGGAGGGGAAGAACTCGGCCATCGCGGCCTGCCAGCGGGCGTTCACCTCGGTGCGGGCCATCGCCTCCTGGGCGGCGGCGAAGTCGTCGGTTTCCAGGGTGCCGACGAGGAGGCCGTCGGGGCGCAGGAAGAGGCGGTAGTTGCGCCAGCCGGTGTCGGCCAGGGCCTGCAGCATCTCCGGCCAGACGGCGGCGTGCGCCTCGCGGTAGGCGTCGAGTTTCGCCGGGTCGACCTGCAGGGTGAAACAGACGTGGGTCAACGAGACTCCTTCGCGGAGAGTGGTCAGCAGGTGGAGTGGAACAGGCCGCCGACCGGGCCGGACTCGGCCAGCTCGTTGTAGAGGCGCACC
Source organism: Actinoplanes sp. NPDC024001 (assembly GCF_040638955.1). NCBI lineage: Bacteria > Bacillati > Actinomycetota > Actinomycetes > Micromonosporales > Micromonosporaceae > Actinoplanes > Actinoplanes sp. NPDC024001. Next base: position 89,047 of record NZ_JBEZZB010000016.1, on the reverse strand, counting down.
GCCTCGGTCGTCTCGGCCTCGTGCACGGTCACGTCGCGTTCGCGGAGCAGCTGGAGGGTGGCGGGATCGACGCTGAGCCGGTTCTCCATGCCGCGGGACAGGACGACCGTGGTGGCGCCGTGGTCGAGGAGGTCCTGCACGTCGGCGGGCTGGATGCCCGGGTCGTGGCGGGTGCCGGTCTCGTTCCAGTCCCAGGCGCGGCCGCCGCCGGGGTAGAGCTTGAAGTCCTTGCCGGCGGGGAGGCCCTCGACCTCCATCCGGCCCCACGAGACCGATTCGATTCGAGGCGATCGCTGCATGCCACTCATGGTACTTTATTTCGCATGCGAAATAGCGAGATCAACATCCCGGTCGGCGCCCACACGATCGCCGGGACGTTGTGGGAGCCCGCCGGCGACCCGCACGCCGCCCTCGTGATCCACCCGGCCACCGCGACACCCGAGCGGTTCTACGCGAACTTCGCCGGCTTCCTGGCCGAGAACGGGATCGCCACGGTCACGTACGACTACCGCGGCACCGGGCGCTCCGGCTCGCCCCGCGCCCACCGCGGGCTGGCGATGCGCGACTGGATGGAGGGCGACGTCCCGGCCGTCGCGTCCTGGGCCGCCGAGCGATTCCCGGCGCTGCCGCACCTGGCGATCGGGCACAGCCTGGGCGGGCACGCGCTGACCCTGGGCAACGGCACCGCCGGGCTGGCCGCGTTCGCGCTGCTCGCCTCGCACGCCGGCACGGTGAACGCCATTCCCGACCCGATGGAGCGGTTCCGGGTGCGGCTGGTCCTGCACCTGCTCGGTCCCGCCCTCGGCGCGGCGCTGGGTTACGTCCCGGCCCGCCGCCTCGGCCTCGGTGAGGACATCCCGGCCGCGGCGATGACCCAGTGGGGCGGGTGGGCGCGATTGCCGCGCTATTTCTTCGACGATCCGTCGATGCGGGCCGGCGAGCGGGCCGCCACGGTCACCCAGCCGGTCCTCGCGGTGGGTTTCACCGACGACCCGTGGGCGACGCCGGGGCAGATCGACATGTTGACCGGGCACCTCACCGCGGCCACGGTGGAGCGCCGCACCTACTCGCCCGCCGACGGAGGCGTCACCCGCATCGGGCACCACGGTTTCCTTCGTCAGGCCGTACGCGAAACGCTCTGGCCCGAGCTCCTCGGCTGGCTGCGCGAGCGCGCCTCGAGTGCCGCGCGGTGAGCGACCCTCGCCTGGTCTTCGACCTGATGAGCGCGGAGCGCTCGATCCGGCGGTGGATCGACGCCCGCGCCGGCGGCACCGGCATCGGTGCCGCCGGCGCCGGCGTGCTCTTCCACCTGGCCGCGCACGACAACGCCCTGGTCGGGGATGTGACCGCGGCCCTCGGCGCCTCGGCGTCCGGGGTGAGCGGCCTGATCAGCCGGCTGGAGAAGGGCGGTTTCGTGACGAAGACGCCGGATCCGGTCGATGCCCGCGCGGTGCGGCTCTCGCTCACCCCGCTCGGCCGCGAGGCCGTGGGCACCGCCCGCACCGTCGTGCGCGACCTCAACGCCCACCTGACGGAGGGCTTCACCGCCGAGGAGTTGCGCACGGTGGCGCGCTGGCTGCAGCACACCGCCGCCATCCAGGATGGCTGATTCGACACATCCCGGCGGTGTGTACTTCCCTATCCGAGCGGGGCATACCAGTGTGGTTGTCAGGTGCCCTAGCGGAGGAGTGCAGCATGCGACATCGCGTGGTAGTGGTGGGAGCCGGATTCGGGGGTCTGTTCGCCATCAAGGCGCTGCGCCGGGCGGACGTCGACATCACGCTGATCAACGGCACCGCCTACCACCTCTTCCAGCCGCTGCTGTACCAGGTCGCCACCGGCATCCTCTCCGAGGGCGAGGTGGCCCCGCCGATCCGTGAGGTCCTGAAGCGGCAGAAGAACGTGGACGTGCGGCTCGGCTGGGTGCAGGACGTCGACGTCGAGAGCAAGACGGTGTCGGTGGCCGGGCCCGGCATCGACTACACGGTGGAGTACGACACGCTGATCGTGGCCGCCGGCGCCTCCCAGTCGTACTTCGGCAACGACGAGTTCGCCGAGCACGCGCCGGGCATGAAGAGCATCGACGACGCCCTGGAGCTGCGCGCCCGGATCTTCGGCGCCTTCGAGGTGGCCGACCTGCAGACCGACCCGGAGGCGGTGGAGCGCTGGCTCACCTTCGTGGTGGTCGGCGCCGGGCCGACCGGCACCGAGATGGCCGGGCAGATCGCCGAGCTCGCCCACCGGACGTTGCCGGGGCAGTACAAGCGGATCGACCCGCACAAGGCCCGGATCATCCTGGTCGACGCGGTCGGCGCGGTGCTCAACACGTTCGGTGACCGGCTCTCCGCGCGGGCGCAGCGGCAGCTGGAGAAGATCGGCGTGGAGGTGCGGGTCAACACCAAGGTGGTCGGCGTCGACTCGACCGGCATCGAGGTCGACGGCGAGCACGGGCGCGAGCGGATCCCGTCGATGACGAAGGTGTGGGCGGCCGGCGTGGCCGCGCCGGCGCTGGCCGCGAAGCTGGCCGCGGCCACCGGGACGAAGACCGACCGGGCCGGCCGGCTCCAGGTCGAGAAGGACACCACGCTCCCCGGTCACCCGGAGATCTTCGCGCTCGGCGACATGATGAACCTGGCCGGCGAGGACGGCCGGCCGCTGCCGGGGGTGGCGCAGGTCGCCATCCAGAGCGGGCGGCACGCCGCCGACCAGATCAAGCGCCGGCTCGCCGGCAAGGAGACCGGGCAGCCGTTCAAGTACTTCGACAAGGGCAGCCTGGCGACGATCTCCCGGTTCTCGGCGGTGGCGAGCATCGGCAAGCTGCACCTGTCCGGGTTCACCGCCTGGGTGGTGTGGGTCGCCGTGCACCTGTTCTACCTGGTCGGATTCAAGAACCGGGTGACCGCGGTGCTGCACTGGGCGGTCAGCTTCCTGGGCCGGGGCCGCTCCGAGCGGGTGGCCACCCAGCAGCAGGCGTTCGCCCGGCAGGCGATCCGCGCATACGGCGACCCGTTCCGCCGAGCAGCGGCGGAGAGCGAGCCGACCGGGTCCTGATCACGGGACGTGCGTACCGGCCCGGACACGGCCTGCGGAGTGCCGTGACCGGGCCAGGTAGCGTGTACCGGCCCGCTGATCACCCGAGGAAGGTTCATCTTGGTCCCGGTAACAACCCCGCTGCCGTCGCCGCGTACCCGGACCATGGCGCCGGTCTTCCACGAGTTGACGCTGTTCCACGGCAGCATGGGCGCCGGCAAGTCGACGCTCGCGCTGCAGAACGCGTACAACCGGCGGCAGGCGGGACGCCCGGGTGTCCTGCTGACCAGCATGGACCGGGCCGGCACCGGGGTGTTGTCGTCACGGCTGGGTGTGATGGCCGACGCGATCGAGGTGACCGACGCCACCGACCTGATCACTCTGATCGCCGACGAGGTCCCGGCGGGCGGGTTCGTGATCGTCGACGAGGCCCAGTTCCTCCGGGTGGAGCAGGTCGAGCAGCTGGCCTGGGCGGTCGACGAGCTCTGCGTCGACGTCGACTGCTACGCGATCGCCACCGACTTCCGGTCGCTGCTCTTCCCCGGCTCGCAGCGGCTGCTGGAGCTGGCCGACCACACCGTGTCGTTGCAGGTCGAGGTGACCTGCTGGTGCGGGCGCCCGGGCCGGCAGAACGCCCGGATCGTGGACGGCCAGGTGGCCCGGATCGGCGCCCAGGTCGCGGTCGGCGACATCTCGGACGCGGCCGAGGTCACCTACCGCGTGCTGTGCCGGCGACACTGGCGCGAGGGTGACCCGGGTCCCGCTCAGGGATAGATCATCCAGGCGCGCAGGTCGCCTCTCGGGTCGAACAGGTAGCCGCCGTCGCCGAAGCTGCGCTTGGCCGGGTCGTAGTTGGTGAAGATCGGCTGGTTGAGGCCCCAGTACTTGTGGGAGGCGGTGGCGCTGCCCCGGCCGACGTGGACGAAGATCTCGCCGCCGGCGGGCACCACGGTCCCGGCGGGCAGCGTGTAACGGCGCAGGGCGGAGTCGCGCACCCACCAGCCGGCCACCGGGACGGCCTGCGCGGACGGGTTGCCGATCCGGAACCACTCACCGTTGAGGTTCTGGTCGTCCGATCCGTCCGGGTCGGGGTTGACCGTCAGGGTGAGGCCGGCGCTCTGGTCGGGTCCGCTGCCGCAGGTGTCGGTGTCGTACAGGTTCCGGCGCTCCGCCGCGGCGGCCTCGGCGGCCCGACGGTAGGCGTCGTCCCAGGCCCACTCCCCGCCGAACGGCAGCCACAGGGCGTGCCCGCGGCGGATCAGGTCCTGCCCGATGTCCACCCACCGGCCGTTGATCTTCACGGCGGCGGAGCGCAGCGGGCGGTCGCCGCTCCTGCTGGCGGCGCTGATGGAGGTCAGGCGCACGGTCCCGCCGCCCGCCTTGACCAGCTGCTCCACCCGGGCCGTCGCGGCCAGGCTGTGGCAGTCGCCGCGCCGTTTCGCCGGGTTCGGCGAGTAGACGGTCTGCTCCATGGCCTGCACGCCGATCAGCCGGATCGACTTCAGCGCCTTGGTGCCGTCGCCGGCCAGATCCACCCGCAGCGTGTCGCCGTCGGCCACCCAGGAGACCTTGCCGGTCCACACCTGGCAGCGCGGGCTGCCGGAGGCCGGGGTGCAGGCGGCCGTCGCCGCCTGCGCCACGGCGGGCGGCGCCGCCAGGGTGAGAGCTGCGGTGGCGGCGACGGCGGCTGCGATGCGACGGAACATGTCACTCCATCGGTCCCGGACCGGGCGCCTTGAGGATTTCCGGCCGGGTCGCGGACTCCCCTGCCCCACATCCTCCCCCACCGGCCCGGCGGGCGGCCATGCCGCCCGCCGGGGTTCAGCGCTAGCCCGCGGTGTGGAACAGAGCGCGCGCGAACTGGGCGTACAGACCCTTCGGGTGCGCCCGGAACAGCGGCTCGGTGCCGAACAGCACGGCCCGGCCGTCGCCGGCGGTCGTTCCGGAGATCACCGCGGCCTGGCCGGCGGCCTGCGCGGGGCCGTTGGTCCCGGCGTCGTTCGGCAGCCAGTGACCGGCGACCAGCGGGTCGGCGCCGTACCGCTGCTCGACCGTGAACCCGCTGCCGGTGAACCAGATCGGCGAGTAGACGAACGAGTGCGGCAGCGACCCGGCACCGACGACCGGACCGTGGTTGGTGACGTTGACGACACCGTTGGCGTCGCCGCGGCCGGCGACCGCGGTGGCCGGCAGCACACCCGCCGCGGCGTTGAAGGCCGCGCCGGTGGCGCCGCGGGTGACCACGCCACCGCCCCGGGCCAGGTAGGCGTCCACGGCGGCCCGAGCCGTCGCGTTCAGGGCGGTGTACGACAGCCCGGACGACACGATCAGCGTGTCCACGTCGCTCAGGTCGACCGTCCCCGCGTTCAGGGTCGCCGTCGACACGGTGCGGACCGGGAAGCCCATCTCGGTCAGCGCGAACAGTTCGTCGGCGGAGACCGCACCGGCGATCACCGGCTGGTCGAACACCTCACCGCGGGTGCCCCGCGGGGCGGCGGTGAACCGTACGCCGAAGCGCTGTGCCACCGCGGCGGCCTCGGGTCGCGCCTCGGCCGGGACCACGACGGTGGCCGCGCCCGTACGCCGCAGTTTGATGCCCAGCGTGAGCAGCTCGTTGACCGCGCGCACGTCGTTGCCGTCGCGCAGCGACAGGATGAGGTCCCGGCCGCGCGGCGCGTCGATCGCGCCGGTCGGCGCCGCCTTCGTCACCCGCGAGGTGGCGACGCGCGGTGCGGCGTTGCGGCTGATGTCGACCGGTGCGCCCCACAGCAGCCGGTGGCTCCAGCCGGAGATGTCGTACATCTGCGGCACCAGGTCGGAGATGTCGCGCCCGGCCTCGAGCATCACGTTGGCCAGGCCGCGCTTCGGCTGGTGCATGTCGACGAGGTAGGTGCCGTCCGGGTAGCGCTTGCCGTTGAGGGTGAAGTCGTGCCGGGCACGGGTGACCCGCACGTCGTGGTCGACCAGGTGGTTCACCAGCCGGGCCGCGGCCGGGGTGCCGGCCGGGATGACGTAAGCCCGCGGGAACTCGGTGCGGTAGCGGTCCTCCGGGCCGAAGCCGGGCACGAAGCCGTCCGGGATCGTCGGGGACGGCTCGCCGGCCCAGCCGCGGCGGAACTGCTCGATCTGGTCGGCGAGCAGCGTGGCCCGGTTCGTGTCCGAGTAGGTCAGCGTGGCCTCGATGGTCGCCGCCGCCACGTCGGTGTTGAGCGCGGCGCGCCGCCGCAGCTCCTCGACCGGCAGGGTGTTGTAGTCGGCGTTGTTGACCCGCAGCGGGATCTCCACGGTGTGGCCGATCGCGCCGTGGTACATCGCGTACATCGGGGTGAAGATCGGCGGCCAGTCGTCCCAGTCACCGGGCGCGTAGTCCCGGAACGGGATGTCGGCGCGGGTGGTCTCCGGGTATCCGAGCCGCTGGATCGCCGCCTCCATGCCTTCGGCGTTCGGCAGCGCGTGCTTGATGTACAGGTCGTACTCGTAGTTCTGCCCGTGCGGCGGGGTGGCCGGCTCGATCAGCGTGGTGCCGGTGTAGCCGTGCTCGTCGAGCATCACGAACGGCTGCGTCGCGATCACCACGTCCCGCACGGCTCGCGACTCGGGCTGCGAGCTGGTGGCGTGGTCGCGGTTGACGTCGAAGCCGGCGCCGTTGGCCCGGGTGCCGGCGACCCGGCCGTCCGGGTTGTTGGTGACGGTCACGTAGAGGCGGCTGCGCTTGAGGAAGTCGCGGGTCGCGGCGTCGGTGGCGGTGGCCAGGCGCTCGATGACCCGCAGCGAGCCGTCGGTGCCCTCCCACTCGTTGCCGTGGATGTTCGCGTTGATCCAGATCGGGGTCTTGTAGCCGCGGGCCAGCGACCGGTCGCGCTTGGCCGCGCGCGGGTTCTCCTCGATCAGCTCGCGCCAGCGCTCCTGCCGGGCCGCTTCCGCGGCCGACTCCGGCGCGGTCACGGTCACCAGGTAGAGGTCGCGGCCTCCGGCCGACTTCCCGATCACCTCGGCGGAGACCCTGTCCGAGGCCTTCTGCAGGGCATTCAGTTTCGGCGCGATGCCGTGGTACGGAATGAGCCCCAGTTTGATCGACCGGTCCTCGGGGTTCTCCGGGTAGACGGGCAGGACCGTCTGCCGCGGGTAGCCGCGGGGCCGCGGCGTCCACCGTGAGTCCGCCGCCTCGGGCGCGGTGAGGAGACGGGCCGCCGCTGCCTCGGGCGCGACGGCGGCGGTCTCGTTACGGTCCGGGCCGTTGCCGAAGTCCCGGGTCGACGGCACCCGATCATTTGAAACAGCGTCCGGCGCCGCCGCCGCGGGGTTCGTCAGCAGCGCCGCGGTGAGCAGCGCGGCGCCGAGTCCGGTCAGCGTTCGTGACAAGTCCACAAAGCACCTCCGTTGGGGTCCTCTCGAACCCTCTCCGGATCACCGACCGATGCGCAAGGATCTATATGGACCGTTGGCCATACCGTTCGGGTCATCGTCACCCCGATGATCAGGCTGTCACAACATGATCATCCCTGCGGGCCCGATCGGAGGATCATGTCGAGGCCGCGGTCGAAGAGCAGGTCCTCGTCCCATGCGGCGGGGCCGGTGGCGGTGCGCCGCCAGGTCGCCTCGGTGACCGCGGCGCCGATCACATAGTTCGCCACCACCCGGGTGATCACCTCGAGGTCCAGGTCGCGGTGGCCGCCGCGGCCCAGCGCGCCCTGCAGGAACTCGGTGCGGGCCAGCACGTGGGGCCCGAGCAGCGGCCGCCCGATCAGCGCGGGCGCCCAGGGATGCGCGAGCATGGCGTCCCGCCAGCCGCGCACGAGCCTGCGCACGTCAGCGCGCCAGTCGTCGCCCGGCGCCGGGAGCGCGACCTCGCCGAAGATCTCGTCCACGGCCAGGTCGAGGACGTCGTCCTTGGTGGTGACGTGCCAGTAGAGGGCGGTCGAGGTGACGCCGAGCCGCTGCGCCAGCTTGCGCATGGTCAGCCCGTCGATGCCGTCGGCATCGAGCAGCCCGACCGCCTCGCCGACGATGCGCTCGCGGGTCAGCTGCGGGGCGCGGCGCGGCCGGGGCTCCTCGTCGCGTAACCAGATGGAGGTCGTCACCCGCTTAGGTTAACGTCGGTAAGTCAGCTTATCGACGTTCAAGGGAGACCGGTCATGGCCCTGATGCGGATACAGCTGGAGAGTGACCGCAAAACCGCGCGGCGGGTGATGGAGTTGCACCTGGCGGGCCGGGCCGACCGGGATTCGGTCGACGCGGCCCGGGAGGCGGTGTGGCGGCACGGCCGCACGCCGGCCGGCGAGCCGGTCTTCGTCGGGGTCAGCAACGGTGAGCCGGTCCGGCTGCTCTACGACGTGGAGGTCTATCTGGAGGCCGGCGGGCCGACGTGATGGTCGAGCCAGTCGCGCAGCGGGCGGCTGGTGCGCAGGAACTTCACGATGCGGTCCTTGGCGGCGGCGGTGCCCATCCACGCGGCCGGTGGCCACTCCTGCCAGGTGGTCAGGCCCTTGTGGCGCAGCAGCTCGAGCCGGGGATGGTCCTTGGGGTAACCGCGGGGCACGGTCTTCAGGCTGTCGTGGCCGTGCACGCCGACGCCGGCCTTCTCGATCGTCGCGATCAGCTCGGTCAGCTCCGGGCCGGCGGCCTCACCGGCCACCGCCCGGCGGTAACGGTCGAGCTGGTCGGGCGCCATCTGGTACATGCCGCAGCCGGCGGCCAGGCCGTCCGCGGACAGCTGCACGTAACCGCCGGACTCCAGCCACGCGCCGATGTGCGTCTTGTACGGCGTCTTGTCCTTGCTGAACCGCACATCCCGGTACGGCCGGAAGATCCGCCCCGGCCCGAACTCCGGCTCCAGCGCCGTGAGCAGCTCCTCCATCGGCGCGCGCACCCGCGTCTCGTAGACCTCCCGGTGCGCCGTCCAGTAGGTCTTCGAGTTGTCGGCGGTCAACCCGTCGTAGAACTCCAGGGCCTCGCTCGGCCAGCCACGAAACGTCACCTGGGAAGTGTGCCACCGGCCAGGTCCAGCACCCGGCGCGCGTCGCGGACCACGGCCAGATCCACCATCCGGCCGCGCGCGTCCAGGCACACCCCTCCCCCGGCGGCCTCGAAGCGTTGCACCAGGTCACGGGCGGTCTCCACCTCCTGCGGGGTGGGGGTGAAGACCTCGTGGACGACCGGGATCTGGGCCGGGTGGATGCAGGCCCGGCCGCGGAAACCGAGGCGTTTCAGCGCCCGCGTGGAGCGGCGGAGCGCGTCCAGGTCACGGAAGTCGGTGCTGACGGCCGCTGCGGGCGGTTCGATTCCGGCGGCCGCGGAGGCGAGCACGACCGTGGAACGTACGAACAGAAGCTCCCGCTCGTCGTCGCCCAGGGTGACGCCCAGCTCGGCTGCGAGATCGGCTTCGCCGATCTGCATCCGGGTGACCCGGGGCGCGCTCGCGATCTCGGTCGCGGTCAGGACGGCCTGCGGCGTCTCCAGCAGGGGTACGAGGGTCAGGCGCCCGCCCGGGTCGAGGTCGTCGAGCAGCGTCCCGAGCCGGCGCACCTGCTCGACCGACGCCTTCGCCACCACGAGGCCGCGCAGGGCCGGCCCGATCACGGCTCGCGCGTCGTCCAGCCCGTCCGGCCCGGCGTTGACCCGCACGTAGACGGGGGCCGGCGAAGTGCGCAGCCATGCTGAGACCGCCTCCCGGGCCGGCTGCTTCCCGGCGGGCGGGACCGCGTCCTCCAGGTCGACGATGAGCGCGTCCGCGCCGCGGCTCGGGGCCGAGGCGAGCATTCCCGGCTGGTTGCCGGGGACGTAGAGGAACGACCTCATCCGATGCTCGCCGTGCCGGAGAGCAGCGCGCGGGCGATCACCATGCGCTGGATGTCGTTGGTGCCCTCGCCGATCATCATGAGCGGCGCGTCCCGGTAAAGGCGTTCCACCACGAACTCCTTGGAGTAGCCGTAGCCGCCGTGCACCTGCATCGAGGTGAGCGCGCAGAACATCGCCGCCTCGGAGGCGAACGCCTTGGCCAGGCCGGCCTCCATGTCGACCCGGTGGCCGCCGTCGGCGCGCGACGCCGCCCAGTGGACGAGCAGCCGGGCGGCCTGCACCTGGGCGGCCATCTCGGCGATCTTCAGCTGGACGGCCTGGAAGTCGCCGATCGGCCGGCCGAAGGCGTGCCGCTGGCCGGCGTAGCGCAGCGCCTCGTCGTAGGCGGCCTGGGCGATGCCGAGCGCGCGGGCGGCCACGTTGATCCGGCCGGTCTCCAGGCCGGAGAGGACCTGCTGCATGCCGCGGCCCTCGACGCCGCCGAGCAGCTGGGCCGCCGGCACCCGCACGTCGTCGAGCAGCACCTCGCACGACTCGGTGCCCTTGTAGCCGAGTTTCGGCAGGTCCCGTTCGACGGTGAAGCCGGGGGTGCCGGCCTCGACGAGCAGCACCGACATGCCGCGGTGGGCGGGGGACGCGGACGGGTCGGTCTTGCACAGGACCGGGAGCGGGTCGGCGTAGCGGGCGTTGGTGATCCAGGTCTTGCGGCCGTTGAGGCGATAGAACGAGCCGTCGCGGACGGCGGTGGTGGCGATGCCCTGCAGGTCGGAGCCGGCGTCGGGTTCGGTCAGGGCGATGCCGGTGCGGCGCTTGCCGGTGGCGAGGTCCGGCAGGTACCGCTGTTTCTGCTCGGCGGTGCCGTGGCGGGCGAGCAGCCAGCAGGAGAGCGAGTGGCTGCCGAGGATGCCGGCGATGCCCATCCAGCCCTTGGCGATCTCCTCGAAGACCAGGGCGAAGCTGACCATGTCGGCGCCGAGGCCGCCGTACTCCTCGGGGACGGTGAGGCCGAACAGGCCCATCTCGCGCATGGTCGCGACGATCTCGGCGGGATAGCGGCCGGAGTCCTCCCAGTCCTGGGCGACCGGGCGGATCTCGCGGTCGACGAAGTCACGGAGCACGTCGCGGAACATCCGCTGTTCGTCGGTGAGTTCAAAGTCCATCGTCTCTCCGGAACACTGGGGGCTCGCTGCCCGGGACGAGCCGGACCGGCTGGTCGCACCGGGGGTCGGGAGTGTCGATCAGGTGGGTGAGCACGATCGGGCCCTCGGTGAGGCGGACCCGGGCCAGCGTGTAGGGCTCCTCGGCGCGGTGCACGATCGTGAAGCTGTCCACGGTTCCGGTGCCGCTCGCCGCGACATCGTGGGTGTTTCCGCCGCAGGCAGTGCAGATCGGGCGCGGATAGAACTGATATTTACGACATTTCGTGCAATGTTGGAGCATCATCGGTCGGCCTCCAGAATCACGGTGGCGTGGCTGGAGAAGATGCCGCCGGTTCCGTGCACCAGGGCGGTCCGCGCACCCGGCACCTGACGGTCACCACACTCACCGCGCAGCTGGCGCACCGCCTCGACCAGCAGCAACACCCCGAGCTGGCCGGGATGGCAGTAGGCGAGCCCGCCCCCGCCGGTGTTGTGCGGCACGGTCGCGGCCAGTCCTTCGCCGGGCGCCGCGAACCCGAGGGCCTCCAGGCCCAGCGGCACCGAGATGGTGAACGAGTCGTAGAGCTGCACCACGTCGATGTCGGCGGGCCGCATCCCGGCGCGTGCGAAGGCCCGCCGCCCCGAGTCGATCGCCCCGGTGCGCAGCAGATCCGGCGCGGTCGCCATGCCGGTGTGCGTGATCGCCTCGCCGTAGCCGAGCACCTCCACCGGCGGCCTCCGCAGGTCACGAGCCCGCGCCAGCGAGGTCAGCACGATCGCGCCGCCACCGTCGGTGACCAGGCAGCAGTCGAGCGCCCCCAGCGGCGTGGAGATCATCGGCGCGGCGAGCACCTCGTCGACGGTCAGCGGCCCCTTGCCGTAGGTCCAGGCCACGGGGTTGCGCTGCGCGCGCTCGCGGGCCGCGACCGCCACGATCGCCAGGCCGGCCCGGTCCAGGCCGTAGGTGTGCAGGTAACGCTGGGCGACCATCGCGTAGTACGAGATCGGGTAGAGCGGACGGTAGGGCGCCTCGAAGGCCGCCTCCGGCGTGCCTTCCTCGACGATCCCGGTCAGCTTGCGGCTGCGTGCCGAGCGCTGATCATTGGCGTACGAGATGACGACCGTGGAACACTGCCCGGCGGTGATCGCCTGCGCCGCCCGTGCCACGTACATCGGGAAGACCGCGCCCCCGGCGAAGGTCGAGTCGCACCAGGCCGGCTGGAGTCCCAGATAGTCCGCGAGTTGCGTGGCCGAGAACCGGGAGATCCCGTTGGTGGCGAGGCCGTCCACGTCGCGCAGGTGCAGCCCGGCGTCGGCGAGGGCGCGGGTGACCGCCTGGGTCTGCAGCTCCAGGATCGACCTGCCGGTCCTGCCCAGGTCGCACTCGGCCGCTCCGACGATCGCCACTCCGGTCATGTCAGCGTCAGCACCGCCGAGGCCGGCGCCACCGCGATCCGGCCGTCGTCCACCACCTCGACGCGCAGGTCGACCTCGATCTTGCCGGCGTCCGCCCGGCGCACGTCGCCCACGCAGCGGATCGTCTCGCCGGCGAAGACCAGGCTCCGGAACCGGAACGACAGCTCGGTGAGCACCGCGTCCGGGCCGAACCACTCGCGCAGCGCGATCGCCAGGTAGGCCCCGAAGATCTGCCCGTCCACGACCGGTTTCTCCAGGCCGCGTTCGCGCAGGTAGTCCGCGTCGTAGTGAAGCCGGTGCCAGTCCCAGGTGGCGCCCGCGTAAGCGATCATGTCGGGCAGCTCGACGGTGCGCTCCCGGACCAGGTCAGCGCTCGACATGGATCAGCGCCTCCTCGTTGACGGCGAGCAGGCGGCCGTCCTGGTCCGTGTAGGTGGCGACCGAGGTGACCACGAGCATCCGCTTGCCGCTGCCGGTGACGCGTTCGGTCATGTCGGCCAGCCGCCAACGGGCGGTGACCACGGTGTCCGGGCCGATCGGGCGCTCGAACCGGTAGGAGTTGCCGCCCCGGACCAGCCGGGTGCCCGGGACGTCCAGTTGCCAGGCGTGCCCGGCGTAGCCGTCGTGGTCGCGGGGCAGGCCCGCGTACTGGTTGGTCTCGCAGATCAGCGTGGGCGGGGCGACGTCGCCGGCCAGGTGCGCCGGGTCGGTGTCGCCGGTGGCGAGGGCGAAGTAGCGGATCGAGGCCCGGCCCAGCGGTTCCGGTGCGGTGTAGGTGATCTCCTCACCGATCCGGGCGGCGAGTTCCGGGGTCAGCAGGGTCATCTCAGCACCGCCGTCGGCACGGTCTCCAGCAGGAACTCGGGGCGCAGCAGCGCCGAGCAGACGACCGAGGTGATCACGGCGTTCGGGAAGTGCTTCGCCCGCAGCGCGGTGGTCGACGGGTAGGCGGCGACCGCGGCCGGGGTCACGTACTCGACCAGGTGGACGACCTGCTCGCCGGTGGCGCCGGCCTCGGCCAGGACGGTCTCGATGCTGCGATAGACGAACGCGGCCTGGGCGAGCAGATCCCCGTCGTGCAGAGCCGCCTGGGTGACCGGGTCGAGCGCCCCGAACCCGGACAGGTGGACGGTGTCGCCGGCCCGCACGGCAGGCTGGTAGGTGAGGGTGTCGTAGCGTGCCCAGCCCGGGTTGAGCACGGTCAGCGGCCCGGTCGCGGCGACGGCGTCGAGCGACACCCGCGCGCCGGGCACGACCGGCACGTCCACCAGGATCCCGGCGGCGCCCGGGTGCACCGGGCCGGGCAGCAGCTCGCGCCGGGGCCGGCCGCAGCGGGGATACTCGGCGCGGGTCGCGGTGGCCGTGTAGTCGACGGTCCGCACCAGGGCGCCGGTGTCCAGCCCGGCGACGGCGAGCAGGTCGGCGATGCGGTGCAGGCACCAGCGGTACTGCTCGCGGAAGTCTCCCTCGGTGGTGTGCACGCTGGGCAGGTGGACGTGTCCGCCGGCGATCCGCACCCGCCCGCCGGCCAGCGCTTCCCCGCCGCCCGGGTGGGTGATCGCCGCGACCGCGTAGGGCGCGTCGGTGCCGACGATCGCCTCCACCGGGACCCGGGAGACCGGCACCCGGTGGTCCTTGAGCACCGCGGTTCGCGCGGCGTCGAGAGCGGCCGGGTCGGCGAGGGCGGCCGCGGTGACGTACTCGGTCAGGTGCACCACGTCGTCGGCCTCGGCGGGCAGCTCGCCGTAGCCGGTCACGGCCGGCAGATAGGCGGTCACTTCAGGCACCCTTCGATAGCGTCGAGCAGAGCGGACGGGCCGGCCGTGGCGGCGGCGAAGACGGCTTCCGCGCCCGGCCCCAGGTTGGCGGCGGCCTTGGTGCGCACTCCCCCGCCGGTGGACCGCTCCACCCGCGCGACCCGGCCGTCACCCTCGACCAGCCCGGGCGCGTCGGCCGCGACCACGCCCGGGTCGGCGGTGACGACGGTGATCCGGGCGGCCAGGTCGAGGAGGTCGGGACGGTCCAGGTCCTCGAAGGTGTCCAGGTCGACCCAGCCGTCGACGACCATCGCCGCCACGCACCAGTAGACGCTGAACTTCGCCTCGTAGGCACTGCGCGGCTGCCGCTTCTCCGGCCCGGCGACGATCGGCACGGCATCCGGGTGCAGGGTGACGGTCAGCGCGGCCGGCCGGCCGCCGGCAAACTCCCCGGCCGCGTCGATCGAGGCGTGGTTGAGCCGGCAGGCCGGATACGGCTTGATCCCGATCCGCGTGGTCTCCCAACGCCCGGCCGCAGCCCCCGGCCGCTCACTCCCCGCCACCGCGTCGCCCGATGCCAGGCCGCCGAGCAGGGCGTCCCGGTCCGGCTCGCGGCCGGTCAGGGCGGGGATCAGGCCGTATTCGCCGTCGAGCGCGCCGGGCGGGCCGGTGGCGCCGGCGGCGGCGAGGCGGGCGGCCAGGATGCCGTTCGCCACCGCGGTGCCCGGGTGAAGCTGCTTGGTGCTCGCCGGGCTGTGCAGGAACTCCAGCAGACCGCTCGCGCCGCTGGCCGCGATCCCGATCGCGTGCGCGAGAGTCGCGGCGTCCAGGCCGAGAAGCCGCCCGGCGGTGACCGCGGCGCCGACCACCCCGCACATCGAGGTGGCATGCAGGCCGCGTGCATGAAACCCGTGCGGTGCGGCCGCCCCGAGCCGGCACACCACCTCCAGACCCGCGACCAGCGCGGTGAACATCTCGCTGCCGCGCGCCCCGGTCTGCTCCCCCACGGCAAGCGCCACGGGTACGGTCACCGCGCTCGCATGCACCAGCCCTCCGGCGTGGGTGTCGTCGAAGTCGAGCGCGTGCACGGCCACCGCGTTGCCGAAGGCCGCCGCAACCGCCCCGACCCGCTCCCCGGTGAACAGCCGCGCCTCGGGCGGCCCGCCGAGCCCTCGCGCCACCGCAAGGGCAGGCTCCGCCGCACCACGCCGAATGCCCGCTACCGCGCACCCGACCGCGTCGATCAGATGCTCCCGAGCCGCCGCAACGACGGCCTCCGGCAGGTCGCCGAAGGTCAACCCCGCAGCCCACTGCCCCAACACCAGGCCCGCGTGCTGATCCCGGCCCCGCTCCGCACCCGAACTCCCCACGCTCCCGCCTGCGTGCGCATCTCCGGCGGTCATGGGGAGGGCCTGCCGAAAGCGCCGGCATTGCGCAGCTGCGCCAGCCGGTCTGTGGAGTATTGGAGCAGCTCGGCGACGTACCCCAGGTCTTCTCCTCGCTGCGGGGCCCGGCGATGAGCCGGCGGTGGACTGCCGACCCGGACCGGGGAGGCGATTTGCCGGACCTTGCCGTAATGGGGGTGTTCGGTCTCCACGACGAGGCCGCGCGCGAGCGTGTGCGGGTCGCGCAGCGCGGCCGCTACGTCGTTGACCGGGCCGCAGGGGATGCCTGCGGGTTCGAGAAGCGCCAGCCAGGTGGCGGTGTCGCGGGCGGCGAAGATCTCCTCCAGCAGAGGCAGCAGCTCCGCCGCGTGGGTGCGTCGGTCGGTGAAGGTGGCGAACCGCGGATCGGTCAGCGCCGGGACGTTGAGGACGGTGACCAGGCGCTGCCAGAACTTCTCCTTGGCGCAGCCGACCACCAGCCAGCCGTCGGCGGTCGGGAAGAGCTGGAACGGCACCAGCGACGGGTGCGCCGAATAGCGGGTCCGGGCGGGAGTGAAGCCGGCATTGAGGTGCCACACGGCGGGATAGGTGAGCATGCCGATCGCGGTGTCGAACAGGCTCAGGTCGCAGTCCGTGCCGACACCGTCGCGGCGGGCCGCGTGCACTCCGGCGAGCAGGGCGATCGCGGCGACGAAGCCCCCGGAGTAGTCCACGATCGACAGGCCGGACTTGGTGGGCGGGCCGCCGGGCTCGCCGGTCAGGTCCATCCAGCCGGCCAGGCCCTGCAGGATGTAGTCGTAGCCGGGCTGGCTCGCGCGCGGGCCGGTCATCCCGAAGCCGGTCAGCGAGCAGCAGACGATCGCCGGGTTGAGGTGCTTGAGCTGGTCGTAGGTGATGCCGATCTTGGCGGGGACGTCGCCGCGCAGGTTGGAGTAGACGGCGTCGGAGGTGCGTACCAGGTCTTCGAAGACCTCGCGGCCGGCCGGCGTGCTCAGGTCCAGGGAGAGCGAGCGCTTGCCGCGGTTGAACGTCTCGAAGAAGAGCGAGTCCTCGCCGTCCTGGTAGGGCGGCACGTAACGGCCGACGTCGCCGCCGGTGCCCGGTTCCTCGATCTTGATGACGTCGGCGCCGAGGTCGGCCAGGTGCACCGAGCCGAACGGGCCCGCGCCGTACTGTTCGACGGCGATGATCCGGATGTCCGCCAGCGGTCTCATCGCAGGCTCCCGGCCAGGTCCAGCAGGGCTTCCTGGGCGGTTCGCACCTCGACAGCGGGCACGCCGTAGGAGGGCGGGGAGAGCTTGATCGCGTCGGCCAGGCCGTCGTACCGCGCGATCCGCGCGGCGCACTGTGCGGGGGTGCCGGCGATCGTGTACGCCTCCACCATCTCGTCCGGCACCAGGTCGCCGAGGGATTCGGCCGGCCGCCCGCTCTTCAGCGCGGCCGCGGCCGCCTCGCAGACGTGGGCGAACCCGCCGGCCGCGAACGCCGGGGCGTAGGACCGGACCGAGGCGTAGAAACCGACCACGTTGGCGGCGCGGCGGCGGGCCACGGCCGGGTCGGCGTCGACCGAGCAGCAGGCCGCGGCCACCACGTCGAAGCCTGCTTCGGTCCGGCGGGCGCCGGCGCTTGCTTCTGTCCGGCGGGCGCCGGCGCTTGCTTCTGTCCGGCGCGCCAGACCTGATTGCAGGGCCGGCCAGATCCGGTCGCGCAGCTCGGCCGGTGGGCACAGCTCGTGGGCGATCCAGCCGTCGGCCACCTCACCGGCGAGCGCCACCATGGCCGGCCCGACCCCGGCCAGGTAGATCGGGATGTGCTCGCGAACCGGCGGGTACGGCCGCCGCCAGCCACGGACCCGGATCGACCGCACACCCCGGTGGATGATCGGGTCGCCGCCGGCCAGCACGGCCCGCACGATCGAGACCGTGTCGCGCAGCCGGGGCAGCGGCCGCTCGAACGGCACGCCGTGCCAGTCCTGGTTGAGCCGGGCCACCCCGGTGCCTAGTCCGAGCCGGAACCGGCCCGCGGAGAGTTCGTCGAGGTCGGCGGTGGACAGGGCGGTGAGCATGGCGCTGCGCGCGAAGGCCAGCGCGATCCCGGTGCCGACACCGACGCGGCCCTCGCCGCCGGCCTCCTTCTGGGTGCCGGCGGCCAGCGCAGCGGCCGTGGTGAAGGAGCCGCGGTGCAGCTCGGGGGCCCACACCACGCCGGCCCCGGCGGTTTCGGCGGCCCGGCCGGCGGCGACCAGCTCGGCCATGGTCTCGCCCCAGGGCTGCACGTCGATGCGGATCATCGCTCGGCCGAGGGCCCGTGGCCGCGCTGGTAGACCAGCATGGTCCGGGTCCAGGTGATGACGTCCACACCGTCCTGGTTGAAGCCGGTGGTGAAGACTTTCACGATCCCCGCGTACGGCCGCGACTTCGACTCGCGCAACTCCAGCACGGTGGACTTCGCATAGAGAGTGTCGCCGACGAAGACCGGGTTCGGCATGTCGATGCGTTCCCAACCCAGGTTGGCGAAGGCGTGCTGGCTGACGTCGGGCACCGACAGCCCGGTCACGATCGCCACGGTCAGCGTGGAGTTGACCAGCAACCTCCGGTACGGCGTCCCGGCCGCGTAGTCGGCGTTGAAGTGACTCTGGTTGGTGTTCATCGTCAGCAACGTGAACCAGGTGTTGTCCGCCTCCGAGATGGTGCGCCCGAGCGGATGGCGGTACGTGTCACCGACGGTGAAGTCGTCGTAATAGCGGCCGAGCATACCGCGAAGCTAGCACTTGTTTCGCACAGTGGAAAGGTGTTTCCATTTAGCGATGCTCGACGCGTTCCTCTATCTGCACATCGTGCTCATGGTCTTCTGGCTCGGCGGGGACCTCGGCGTCTTCTACTCCAGCCGGTACGTGATCGACCCGTCGCTGACCCCGGCCGCCCGCCTCACCGCCCTCAAGATCATGTCGGGACTGGACCTCGGGCCGAAGATCTGCCTCATCCTCTTCCTGCCGAGCGGCCTCACCCTGATCTCGCTGGACGCGCACGGCGGCTCGCTGTGGGGCATCGAGCTGATCCCCTGGTGGCTGCTCGTCCCGGCCTGGCTCGGGTCGTTCGCCTGGCTCTGGCTGATGTGGACCGACCACCACGAGCCCGGCAGGCACCCGGCGGTCCGCCGCGCCGACTGGACGATCCGGATCGCCGTGGTCGCCGGCATGACCGCCACCGGCATCTACACACTGGCCGCCGCCGCGCCGTTCGGCGTCGGCACGAACCCGAGGTGGCTGGGCGGGAAGGTGCTGCTCTACGCCCTGGCGATCGCCGCCGGGCTGGGCATCCGGCGCACGCTGCGCCCGTTCGGGGCCGCTTTCGGCGCGGTCCTGGCCGGCACCGCGGACGGCGGAACCGAGGGCGTGCTCAAGCGCAGCGTGAACGGATGCCTCCCGTACGTCTGGGCGATCTGGGGTTCCGTGCTGCTGGCCGGCCTGCTCGGGGTGGTGAAACCCCTAGCGAGTGTGGCCTAGCTGGGCGGAGATCCGGGCAGCGGCCTGCAGCAGGTCGTTGACGCCCTCCTGGTCGGACTCCGGCTTGAACCGCAGCGCCGGCCCGGCCAGGCTGATCACCGCGACCACCCGGCCGTCGTGGTCGAAGATCGGGGCGGCCACCGAGGCCGCGCCGGCCTGCCGCTCGCCGAGCGAGGTCGCGTACCCCCGCTTGCGGATCGCCGCCAGGTCCTTGCGCAGCTTCGCCGCGTCGGTGATGGTCCGGTCGGTCACCGCGGCCAGCGGGTGCCGGCTCAGATATGCCTCCACCTCGAAGTCGGGCAGGAAGGCGAGGAAGGCCTTCGACGAGGCGCCCGCGTTGAGCGGGAACGGGATGCCGAGACTCACCTCGAGGCGCAACTCCTGGTCCGGGACCACCTGATCGACGTAGAGGCGGGTGTCGCCGCGGCGCAACGACAGGGTGGCCGTCTCGTGGGTGCGCTCGGAGAGGTGCTTGAGTTCCGGCGCGGCCATCGCCCGCACGTCGGTCCGGGCCAGGTAGGCGCGGCCGAGCGCGACGGCCGCGTGGCCGAGTGCGTACCGCCGGGTGGCCGGGTCGACGGTGATCAGCTCGCGGCTGCGCAGCGCGGTGAGGATGCGGTGCACGGCGGCCTTGGTCAGGCCCAGAGCGGTGGCGATCTCGGTGACGCCGAGATCGGGCTGGTCGGTCCGCCCGAAGTAGAGCAGGACGTCCATCGCGCGCTCGACCGCGGCGATGGAGCGCGACTGGCTCTCGTCCTCGGCAGGACCCGAGGACGAAGCCGTCGCCGGTGGCACGGATCGGGTCGGCACTGCGAAACACCCCCGGAACAGGAACGACAACGAACTGCGGCGAAGCCTAGCCTGCCATTTCCCCCTGCGAAACGGCGTACCGATCCGCGGTTGACACGACCGGATGACCTCGTTACGTTCACGGTAACGGTGTTTCCATATGCGAAACGAGGTTCGGTGGACGGCCAGACTTTCCGCACCGTTCTCGGCCAGTGGCCGAGCGGAGTCTGTGTGGTGACCACGACCGGCCCGCAGGGCGTGCACGGGATGACCGCCAGTTCATTCTCCTCCGTCAGCCTCGATCCCCCGCTGGTCTCGGTCTGCCTCGGCAACCATCTGCCCAGCCGGGCACTCCTGGGCGAGGCGGGCAAGTTCGCGATCAGCTTCCTCGGCAAGGACCAGGCGCACATCGGGCGCCGGTTCGCCGGGCAGGTCCCGGAGATCACCGACCGGTTCGCCGGCCTCGACTGGGCGACCACGCCGAACGGCTGCCCGGTCCTCGCCGACGCGGTCGCCTGGCTCGACTGCCGGGTCGCCCACGCCTATCCGGGCGGCGACCACACCATCTTCGTCGGCGAGGTCACCGAGGCCGCCACCCCGCGGCTCATCTCGCCGCTGCTGTTCCACTCCCGCAACTGGGGGCAGGTCGCCGATCCGCTGCCCGCCTCGGTGCAGCTCACCGTGGACCTGCCGGCCGGCCACCCGCTCGCCGACGACCTGCGTCGCGGCGGTGCCCGGGTCCGCACCGACGGGCGCTGCTTCGAGTTCGTCACCGACGGCCCGGCCGGGCTGCCCTCGCCGGAGCGGGTCGTCGCCGCCAAGCGCGCCGGGCACACCGTGGTCGGCTATGTCACCGACGCCTTCGACCCGCGGCGTGAGGACGAGGTGCTGGCCACGGTCAGCGCCCTCAACGCGCTCGGCTGCGACGAGATCGGCTGCGCCGAGTCCGAGCTGACCCCGGCCTCCCCGCTGCAGGTGCGCCGGGTGCTCCAGGACGCCGTGGTCCGGGTGCGGCCGGCCACGCCACGCGTACGCCTCTCCGGAAGCAACCGCCTCGCCCTGGTCAACGCGCTGGTCGCGATGAAGAGCGGGGTCTCGCACTTCGATGTCGTCGCCCCCGGCGCCGGCCGGGCCGGGCTGCCCCTCGACGACCTGCTCCATCTGTCCCGCCAACTGGAGGTCGCCGGGCCGGACCTCGCACAGCTCAGGGAGTGACACCATGGCCGACCGACTCATCGGCGAGAAGCTCGTCGACGACATGACCGTCGAGGAGAGGTCCCGCGCGGCCCTCGTCGAGCAGGTTCTGCCGGAGCTGCGGGCCCGCGCCGAGCAGGCCGACCGGGACGGCGCCTTCCCGCGCGGGCACATCGACCTGCTGCGCGACGCCGGCCTGCTCGGGCTGATCGTCCCGGAGGAGTACGGCGGGCTCGGCGGAACCCTGCGTGACCTGGCCGCCGCGACGTACGCGATGGGCACCGCCTGCCCCTCCACCGCGCTGGCCTTCTTCTTCCACAACACCTCCGCCTCGCGGGGCCTGCTGCCGCTGGAGGCGATCGAGTCCGGGCTCTTCGCCGACGACGAGGTGCCGGTGGTCAGGGCGTTCGCCGAGAAGGTGCTGCGGCTGATGTCCGGCGGCACCTGGCTGGCGAACTTCGCCAGCGAGTCGGTGAAGAGCAGCGGCGCGAACATCTCGATCGCCACCACGGCCGTGCCGGCCAGCCGGGACGGGATCGCCGGCTGGGAGATCACCGGCGAGAAGTCGTTCGGCTGCGCCACCGGGATCGCCGACCACTACCTGGTCACCGCCCGCCTCGACGGTTACGACACGGCGGACGGGCTGGTCATGTTCCTGGTGCCGCGGGAGGCGCCGGGGGTGTCCGAGCGGCCGTTCTGGGACGGACTGGGCATGCGCGGCAGCGCCAACCACGGGATCCGGCTGAACGCGGTGTTCGTCCCGCGCGAGGACGCGCTGACCGTGCCGGGCGCGTTCGTGAAGATGCTGCAGTGCAGCCGGGGCAGCTTCGTCGGCAACCAGCTCGCCATCACCGCGGTCTACGTGGGCGCGGCCCAGGGCGTCTACGACGACACGCTGGAGCGGTTGACCCGCAAGACGTTCGCCGACACCGGACGGCCGGTCGCCGAGTCGCCGATGCATCAGGTGATCATCGGGGACATGACGGAGAGCCTGGAGACGGCGTACCTGTGGCTGCGCCGGCAACTGCTGCTGGAGACGTGCGAGCCGCCGATCGCCACCAAGTCCGAGGTGTACGCGCAGTGGCGGATCGCCAAGGGTTCGATCTGCCAGGCCGCGTTCGAGGTGGCGCTCGGCGCGTTCAAGGCGTCCGGGACGTCCGGGGCGACGATGAACGGCGTGGTCGGCCGGGGGCTGCGTGATCTGGCGATGGGCCTGGTCATGACGTTCCCGCCGGAGCGCGGCCGGCTGGAGGCCGCCTCGGTGATCACCAGCAACCGGGCCAACGCGCTGTTCGCGAGCGTGGCCCGGTGAACGACCTCGTCGCCGGCGGCTGGTCGCCCTGCACCGTGACGATCGGCCTCGACCTGGAGAACCCGGCCACCGGCGAGGTCACCGGCCCCGCGCTGGCCAGCTCTTCCGAGCGCATCGAGGCAGCTCTCACCGCCGCCGACGCCCTGGGCGCCTGGGACGTGCCCGCCGAAGCCCGCGCGGACGTCCTGGACACCATCGCCGCCGCCGTCGGCGAAGCGGTCTCCGAGATCGTCCGCCTGGAGGCGTCCACCACCGGCGTCCCGATCCGCCAGACCACCCCACTCGGCATGATCCTCTCCGGCGCCTTTGCCCTGGCCGCGGCCCAGCTGCGCGCCGGCCTGCTCACCTCGACGGTCACCCGCGACGACGGCCGTGAAGTCCTGGTGGAACGCCTCCCCTGGGGCCCCGCCGCCTGCCTGGTGCCGTGGAACGCGCCGGCCCCGATGGCCGCCCACAAGGTCGCCAACGCGCTCGCCGCGGGCTGCCCCACCATCCTCAAGCCGAGCGAATACGCCCCCCACGGCACCGAGCGCCTGGCCGTGGCGATCGACACCGCGCTGCGCGCCGCGGGCGCCCCACCCGCCCTGTTCCAGCTGCTGCACGGCGGCGCCGAGACCGGCGCCCGGATCGTCGAGGATCCACGGATCAGGGCGGTGAGCTTCACCGGCGGCCTGGCCGGTGGCCGTGCGGTCGCCGCCGCCTGCGCCCACGACATCAAACCGGTCCAGCTGGAGCTCGGCGGCAACAACGCGCTGATCGTCCTGCCGGATGCCGACGAGGCGATCGCCGCCCGGGCCGCCGCCGACCTGCTCACCACCCTGAACGGCCAGTGGTGCCGGGCTCTGGGCCGCTTGATCGTGCCGTCCGGCCGCGAGGACGCGATCGCGACGGCGGTGCTGGACCGGATCTCGACGATGCGCACCGGCGACCCGGCTGACGCGGCCACCGATTACGGCCCGCTGATCCACTCCGGACACCGGGCGGCGGTGGCGAAGGCCCGCGACGAGCTCGGCGGCGTCGTCCACTCGTCGGCGCTCGACGGCCCGGGCAACACCCTCGCGCCCGCGCTGGTCCTCGGCGCCGACCCGGCCCGCACCACCCAGGAGATCTTCGGCCCGGTCGCCGCCGTGCACGGTTACACCAGCATCGACGAGGCCGTCGCACTCGCCAACGGCACCCGGTACGGCCTGGAAGGCTATGTGATCGGCACCGACGAGGCGGCGGCACTGAGCGTCGCGCGACGGGTCCGGGCCGGCGAGGTGAAGGTCAACGGGTCGTCGATCATGAGCCTGCACCTGTTCACGCCGCGTCCCGCCTGGGGACTCTCCGGATATTCCGAGGAGGGCACCGCCGAGACGTTGCGGTTCTTCACCAATCCGCGCGTCGTCGGCGTGGAGGGCGGCTTCGCGTTGCATTCGTCATGATCGACGGCACCGAGCGGCGCCGCACCGCAAACAGGGGTAACACTGCGCTCATGACTGCGACCGCCTTGCGAGCCCTGCTCGCCTCCGATCAGGTAACCCACGTGCCCGGCGTCTACGACCCGGTCACCGCCGCCCTCGCGGTGCGGGCCGGTCACCGGGCGGTGCACCTGTCCGGCGCGGCCGTCTCGGCGATCGCGCTCGGCCGTCCCGACCTCGGTTATGTGCACGGCACGCAGATCGCCGACCGGGCCACCACGCTGATCCCGGCGCTGGGCGAGGTGCCGCTGCTGGCCGACGCGGACACCGGCTACGGCAATCCGCTGCACGCGGTGTGGACCGGGCTCGCCTATGCCCGCGCCGGGATCTCCGGGCTGCACCTGGAGGACCAGGTCAACCCGAAACGCTGCGGGCACCTGGCGGGCAAGGAGGTCGTCGAGATCGGCCTGGCGGCCGCCAAGATCTCCGCGCTGGCCGAGCAGGTGCCGCAACTCGCGCTCATCGCGCGGACCGATGCGTACGCCGGACACGGGCTCGCCGAGACGATCGTCCGGTGTGGGGCCTATGCCGAGGCGGGCGCGGACGCGGTCTTCCCGGAGGGTGTCGACTCCCTGGACGAGCTGGCCGAGATGCACAGGGCGCTGCCCGGCGTACCGATCGTGATCAACCGCTCGGAGGCCGGTGGCAACCGGCCGCAGCATTCCGATGCCGACCTCGCCGCCGTCGGGGTCCGTCTCGTCCTGCACCCGGTCTCCGCGCTGCTCGCCGCCATGCGGGCCGCGTCGCAGGCCTACCGCGCGATCGCCGAGGGCGGTTCGGCGGAACCGGTCGACCGGATGCCGTGGGCCGCGTTCACCGCGCTGGTCGGCCAGGAGGAGGCGCTCGACCTGGACGCCCGCTACGTACCGGGGAGATTGCAGACATGACCCGCATCCTGGTGGCCGGCGCCGGACCGGTCGGGCTCACCGCCGCGCTCGCCCTGGCCCGGCGCGGCTTTTCGGTGACCGTGCTGGAGGCCGGCGGCGAGCTGGCCGCCGAGTCGCGCGCCTCCACGTTCCACCCGCCCACCCTGGAGATGCTCGACGACCTCGGAGTGGGCGCCGAACTGCGGGCGCGCGGGCTGGTGTCGCCGACCTTCGCCTACCGGGACCGGCGGGCCGGGCTGGTGGCGATGCTGGACCTGGCGGTCCTGGCCGGTGACACCCGCTACCCCTACCGGGTGCAGTGCGAGCAGTCGAAGCTGACTCCGATCCTGCTCGACCGTCTGCTGCGGCACGACGGCTGTGAGGTCCGCTTCCACTGGCCGGTCACCGACGTGCTCCAGAACGCCGATGTAAGCTCCGCCAGCGCCGACGGGCAGCAGCCTGCATCGGTGAGCGCGCTCAGCGCCGACGGGCAGCAGCCTGCATCGGTGAGCGCGGCCAGCGCCGACGAGCGGCAGCCTGCATCGGTGAGCGCGCTCAGCGCCGACGGGCAGCAGCTTGCTGCGGTGACCGCGGTCAGCGCAGACGGGCGGCAGGTCACCGGCGACTGGCTGATCGGCGCGGACGGCGCGCATTCGGCGGTGCGGCGGGCGAGCGGGGTGACCTTCGACGGCATCACCTACCCGGAGCGGTTCCTGGTCGCCTCGGTGGACGAGGACCTGACCGCGTGGCTGGACGACCTGGCCGCGGTGAACTACGTCTTCGACCCGGTCGAGTGGTGCGTGCTGCTGCGCACCCCGGACCACTGGCGGGTGCTGCTGCCGACGCCCGCCGACACTCCCGACGCCGACGAGTACGCCCGCCTCGACACCCGGCTGCGCGATGTCCACGATCCGGGGCGCCCGTGGCGGATCGCGCACGCCAGCATGTACCGGGTGCACCAACGGGTCGCCACCTCGTTCCGAACCGGGCGGATACTGCTGGCCGGGGACGCCGCGCACGTCAACAACCCGCTCGGCGGCCTCGGCATGAACTCCGGCATCCACGACGCGGTCGCGTACGCCGCCGCGCTGGCCACCGGCGACGACGCCACGATCTGGGCCGCGGCGGCGGATCGCCGCCGGATCGCCCTCGAATACGTGCAGAGCGTCTCGCACCAGAACTACGAGCGGCTGCGCGCCACCGACCCGGACGCCCGCGCGGCGCACCTGGACAGCCTGCGCGCCATCGCCGCCGACCCGGCCAAGGCCCGCGAGTCGCTGCTGCGCAGCTCGATGATCGCCTCCCTGCGCCCGGTCCCCGCATGACCGCCCGCTCCCCAGCCGCCGGTCAGCGCTCTCCCCACACCCCCACCCAGCACTCCCCGACAGCCGAAAGCCGGCTGACAGCCAGCGCTCGCCGCACACCCCGAACACAGCACTCCCCGACAGCCAACCGCCAACGGCTGACAGCCAGGGCAGTAAACGCAGCCCGGACACAGCACTCCCCGACAGCCGAAAGCCAGCTGACAACCAGCGCTCGCCCCACGCCCCGAACACAGCACCCCGCGACAGCCAAGCCCCAACGGCTGACAGCCAGGGCAGTAAACACAGCCCGGACACAGCACTCCCCGACAGCCGAAAGCCAGCTGACAGCCAGCGCTCGCCCCACGCCCCGAACACAGCACCCCGCGACAGCCAAGCCCCACCGGCTGACAGCCAGGGCAGTAAACACAGCCCGAACACAGCACTCCCCGACAGCCGAAAGCCAGCTGACAACCAGCGCTCGCCCCACGCCCCGAACACAGCACTCGGTGACGGCCGGGGGCCAGCGGCTGACAGCCAGGGCGGGGAATGCGGCCCGGAGACAGCGCTCGCGGACGGCTGGGGAGGGGGCGGCATGATCGAGCGGGAGAACCCGGCTCGGGTCGTGGAGATCGTGGGCACGGTGAGGGAGACCGAGCCCGACGGCGTCGGGGAAGTGGTGCGGCGGGCGGACGGCGAGCAGCGGCGCTGGGCGGCCCGGCCGCTGCCGGAACGGCTCGCCGCGCTGGCGCGCGCCGCCGACACGATCGAGAGCGCGATCGAGCAGCTGGGCACGCTGCTGGCGCGCGAGACCGGCAAGGTGGTCGCCGACTGCCGCGGCGAGATCGGCTTCGCGGTTCGCTTCCTCCGGTGGGTGGTTGAGCATGCCACCGCGGCGTACGCCGAGCGCACCGTCGACGACCATCTAGGGCGGATCGTCGAGCAGCGGAAACCGTACGGGGTGGTCGCCGCCGTCACCCCGTGGAACGCCCCGGTCATCCTGACCCTGTTGAAGGTCGGCCCCGCCCTGGCCGCCGGCAACGCCGTCGTGGTGAAACCCTCACCGCTCGCCCCGCTGACCGTGGACCGGGTGCTGGCCCTGTTCGGCGCGCCGGTCCGCACGGTGCACGGTGGACCCGGCACCGGCGCCGCCCTGGTCGGCCACGAGCTTGTGCGGAAGGTCGCGTTCACCGGCGGCGCCGCGGGCGGCCGGGCCGTCGCCGCGCTGGCCGGCGACCGGCTCACCCCGACCGTGCTGGAGCTGGGCGGCAACGATCCCGCGGTCTTCCTCGACGACGCATCGTTCGACGACGACACGATGGACCGCCTGGTGATGGCGAGTTTCGCCACCAGCGGCCAGGTCTGCATGGCGGCCAAGCGCCTCTACGTGCCCCGCTCACGGCTCAGCGATTTCGCCGACGCGTACCGGGCGGCCGCGCACCGCGTACTGGTCACCGGCGATCCGATGCTGCCGGGAGTGACCATGGGTCCGGTGATCTCGGCCGCCGCGCAGCGTGCGGCCGAGGCGCTGCGTGCGGCCGAGGCGCTGCGTGCGGCCGAGGCGCTGCGTGGCGGCGACGCGCACGACCTGGGCCGCTTCGACGCCGATCCGGCGGCCGGCTACTTCGTCCGGCCCACCCTGGTGGTCGGCCCCGACCCGGGGTCTCCGCTGGTGGTCGCCGAGCAGTTCGCCCCGGTGGTGCCGGTTCTCGGATATCCCGACGAGGAGGCGGTGCTGGCCGCGGCGAACGCCGGTGAGCTGGGCCTGGGCGCCTCGGTGTGGAGCGCCGACGAGGAGCGGGCGTTCGCGTTCGCCCGCCGGTTCGAAGCCGGGTTCACTTTCGTCAACACGCACAACCGCACCGGGATGAGCCTGCGCGCCCCGTTCGGTGGGGTGAAGCGTTCCGGCTGGGGCCGCGAGTACGCCCACGAGGGCCTCGCCGAATACGCACAGACCTGCGTCATCCACGCTCCCGCCGCGTTCCGCCCCGGCGCTGCCCGCACCGCCGGCACCGGGCCCGCCTCCTACCCGACCGCCTGAATCAGGCCGGCCGAGATCACTGGAATTCAGCGGCAGTTCACCCAGGCGAACAAAACATTACCAGCCATTGGCCATTACGGATGGCCTTCCCAATCTCACGGACGCCTCGTATAGTTGCCGATGACTTCGATCATGGTCGCTATCACTACACAAAACGGGGGTTGTTGTGCGCCATTTCGTTTCCGGCCAGAAGTGGAACCGAGCCGTGAGATATCTGTGCGCGATCGTGGCGGCCACCGCATTGTCGCTGGTGACGGCGGCCGCACCGGCTCAGGCATATGAGAACGGGGAGTGCATCAACAAAGGCGGCAGCGTGTCGTCCAACACCTCGATCTACATCTGCCTGAAATACAAGGGCTACCAGGTCGACGGCGACACGAACCATTTCTCGCTCTACGGCGGCTCGCAGTTCGACACCGAATCGACCAGCGCGACGAACTGCAAGATGACGGTGTGGTCGACACTGTTCGCGGCCGGGACCTCCGGCACGTGGAACAGCGCAAAGGTGACCAAGAGCTGCAAGTGGGAGGTCGACAACCCGGGTGACTCGCTGACCTATCTCTACTATTCGGCGAGCAACACGGCGGCGACGCACATTCAGGTCCGCGGCTGCATCGATCTGTACTACAACGGCTCGTCCAGCTCCGGCTGGCAGCGCTGCGCGGCCACGGTTTTCTACGAGATCGCCTGATTCGGGACAAGCCGGAGCCGGAGGGACCTTCACCCTCCGGCTCCACCCATGTCAGCGTGACGCCGGCGGCACGCGGCCGGAGCCGTACGGCACACTGCCCTGATGTGGATCAATAGGGTGGCGATCCCGGCGGCTTTCGCACTCGCCGTGTCCGGGTGCGGGGTGGTGGGCGCTCCCCCCACGGTCACCGCCCGCGAACAGCTGCTGCTCGCGGTGCCCGGCGACGGCGAGCCCGCCTACCGGTACGAGGCGAGCGGCGCCTGCCCCGCGATGTCCGGGACGATCGACGCCCCGAACCGGCTGCGCAGCACCACGGTCGCCGAGCAGACCCCCGGTTCCGGCGGCACGGTCACCATGACCTATCTGGCGGTCGGCCGGGACCGGCCCTGGGTGCGGCTGACGTTCGACGCTCCCCGGGACGCCCGGCTGATCGGCAAGCCGGACGAGTGGTACGCGGTGGATCCGACCCGGGTGCAGGATTTCGAGCGCAGCGTGCTCTCGTATTACGGCGACCCGGATCCCCTGGGCATCGAGCACCTGATCGACTCGGCCACCACGGTGGAGCGCACCGGTGACGGCACCTATGGCGGAGACCTCGACCTGACCCGGATCGCCGGACCGCACCCGATCCTGCCGGACGGCGGGGTGGCGGCGCTCAGCGGAGCGTGGTCCGTGCCGTTCACCGCGACGGTCGGCAAGGACGGCCGCCTGACCGAGCTGGTCGCGGACGTGCCGGACGGCGCGTGCAAGCTCACCTACGGCGGCTTCGGGGCCACCGAGTCCCCGAAGGAGCCGGCCGCCGACCGCGAGCACGTGGCGCCCGACGGCCTCTACGACCTCCTTAATGTGAGCTGAGTCACCCCAGCTCACGCCTCGCGTGGCCGCCGTGTCTCGTGCACGTCAGACCGCCACGAGAGAGGCACAGGACGATGCACGAGATCGTGATTCTGGGCGCGGGCTACACCGGCATGGCCGCGGCGACGGTCCTCGCGGGCCGCAGCAGGGGCCGCGACGACGTACGGATCACCGTGGTCAACGCGACCGACCGGTTCACCGAGCGGATCCGCCTGCACCAGACCGCCACCGGTCAGGAGCTCGCCGACCTGCGCATCCCGCGGATGCTGGCCGGCACCAACGCCACCCTGGTCACCGGGTGGGTCACCGCGATCGACCCGGCGGCCCGCACGGTCCGGGTCGACGACGAGCGGGAGATCCGCTACGACCGGCTGATCTTCGCGCTGGGCGCGACCGCGGACACCTCCGCGGTGCCGGGCGCGGAGGAGAACGCGTACACCCTGGACAGCGCGACCGGAGCGGAAGCGCTCGCGCGCCGCCTGGCCGAGCTGGGCAAAGGCAGCGTCGCGGTCTGCGGGACCGGCCTGACCGGGATCGAGGCGGCCACCGAGATCGCCGAGCGCCACCCGGGCCTGGACGTGCTGCTGGTCGGTGACGCCGAGCCGGGCGCGGGGATGGGCCGGCGGGCGAAGGCCTATCTGGACGGTGCGCTGGCCCGCCTCGGCGTGCGGGTGCGCTCCGGCGCCCGGATCGCCAAGGTGCTGCCGGACTCGGTCACCACGACCGACGGCGACTCCCTCGCGGCCGACGTCGTGGTCTGGACCGGCGGGGTCCGCGTCCCCGCGCTGGCCGCCGCGGCCGGTTTCACCGTCGACGACCGGGGCCGGATCGTCACGGACGCCTCGTTGCGGTCGGTCTCGCACCCCGAGGTGTACGCGATCGGTGACGCCGCCGCGATCCGCCAGAGTTACGGGGTCATGCACGGCACCTGCCAGAGCGGCATCCCGAGCGCGGTGCACACGGCCCACGCGCTGATGCGCGAATGGGACGGGAAGGAGCCGGGCCGGTTCCGCTTCGGATACATCCACCTGCCGGTGAGCCTGGGCCGCCGGGACGCGGTGATCCAGTTCAGCCGGCCGGACGGCACCCCCAAACGCTGGGCGCTGACCGGGCGGGCGGCGGTCTGGTACAAGGAGACGGTGACCGCATCGCCGTGGACGACCTTCCAGCTGCTGACCCGGACCCCCGCGGTCGGTCTGTTCACCTGGCGTCGCGGCGGCCGGTTCACCCGATGAGCGACGTCTTCGCGGAGTACCGCAACCTGCTCTTCTCGGTGGCCTACCGGATTCTGGGCACGGCCGTCGACGCCGAGGACGCGGTGCAGGACACCTGGGTGAAGTGGTCCTCGGCGGACCGCTCCCAGGTGGCCGAGCCGAAGGCGTACCTGGTGCGGATCGTGACGAACCTGTCGCTCAACCGGCTGCGGTCGGCGCAGGCCCGCCGCGAGACCTACATCGGACCGTGGCTGCCGGAGCCGATCCTGACCAGTGGCGACGCCGCGGACGGGGCGGCCGTCGCCGAGTCGGTGTCGGCCGGGCTGCTGATGCTGCTGGAGAGTCTCAGCCCGCTGGAGCGCGCGGTGTTCGTGCTGCGGGAGGCGTTCGGTTTCGGCTATGCGGAGATCGCGGCGGCGGTGGAACGCTCCGAGGAGACCGTGCGGCAGGCGGCGCACCGGGCCCGCGGGCACGTGCGGGACCGGCGGCCCCGCTTCACCGCCACCCCGGCCCGGCACCGGCAGGTGACCGAGCGGTTCTTCGCCGCCGCCGGCGGCGGCGACATCAACACGCTGATGGAGCTGCTCGCGCCGGACGTCACGCTCTGGACCGACGGCGGCGGACGGGTACGCCAGGCGCTGCGTCCCGTGATCGGCGCGGAGCGGGTGGCGGCGTGGCTGGCCGGGGTCAGCAGCCGGCCGTACGAGGGGATCCTGATCGCCGACATGACCGTGCAGGTCGCCGAGCTGAACGGCGCGCCGGGGCTGGTCGTCCGCGGCGCCGGGCGGGTTCTCGCCACGTTGACGGTGGAACTCGGCGAGGACGGCCGGATCACCACGATCCACAACGTGGCGAACCCGGAGAAACTGCGGGCGGTCTCCTCCGGCACTCAGTTCTCGGTGTAATCCACGACGGCGCGGGCGCTGAGCAGCGGCCGCAGCCACGTCCCGAGTTCCCGGTGCGCCGGGTGCGCCTGATATGCCCGCAGATCGTCCACATCGTAGTGCGTGGTGCGCAGGTGGAGATCCCAGGACGCCTCGGTCCGCAGCTCGTCCACCTCGACGCTCATCGTGCGAATCTCGGGAACGGCACCGGCCAGTTCTTCCAAACGCAACTTGGCCTTGGCAGCATCGCCCGCATCGGAAAACTTCATCAGTACGACGTGCACCAGCACTTTGCGCCTCCGAACCCCTATTGCGAACGTGGCCCCCGAGTGTAGTTTTGGGAAACGCCGTTTCGCTAGGGGGAACCGGATGCCCGGTGCCGTACGCATTGCCGCCGCCCAGATCGAGGCCGGCCAGGACGTCGCCGAGAACCTCGCCGCCTGCCTGCGCGTGATCGACGCGGCCGCCGAGCAGCGCGCTCAGCTGGTCGTCCTGCCCGAGTTCTGCAACCACCTCTCCTGGTACGCGTCGCGTGAGCAGGCCCACGAGCGGGCCACCCGGCCCGGCGACGCCTTCCTCGGCGCCATCGCCGCACGCGCGCGCCGGCACGGCATCTGGATCAAGATCAACGTCACCCATGCGTACGGGGACGGGCGCACCGGCGGCACGAACCTCCTGTTCTCCCCGGCCGGCGAGATCGTCGGGCAGTGCGACAAGCAGACGCTGATGGGCGCGGAGAACGACTTCCTCTCCCCCGCGGTGTCGGCCGGCCCGGTGCTGGAGACGCCGCTCGGGCGCCTCGGGATGTATGCCTGCATGGAAGGCGTGATCAGTGAGGTGGCGCGGGGCCTCGCGCTGCGCGGCGCGCAGATCCTGCTCAACAGCCTGAACAGTTTCGCGCTGGACGAGGCGGACCTGCACATCCCGGTGCGGGCGGCGGAGAACCGGGTGTGGGTGGTGGCCGCCAACAAGGTCGGGCCGCTGCTGCCGCGCGACGAGCTGCCGGCGATCGCGCAGCGGCTCGGCGTGCCGCCGCAGTGGCTGCACGGTGCCGGGGAGAGCCAGATCGTCGCACCGGACGGGACGGTCGTGGCGAAAGCGCCGCGCACCGGGGAGGCGGTGGTGGTCGCCGACATCGAGCCGTCGCGGGCGGACGACAAGCGGCGGCCGGACGGGACGGACATCTTCGCGGTCCGGCGGCCCGCGATCTACGGGCCGATCGCGGCCCCACCGGTGGGCCGGCGGCGCGGACCGGGTGCGCCCACGCTGCCGGTGGCGGTGGTCCGGGACGTCGGGCTCATCCGCCGGACGGCCGCCGCGCTGATCGTGCTTCCCGAGCTGGCCGGGTCACCGTCGGAGATCGCCGGCGCGTTGACGGGCACCCACGCCCATGCCGTCACCACGGTGCTGGACGGCGCCGTACCGATCGGGGTGTTGATCTCGGAGAACGGCGTCGTGGCGCGGCAGCCGCAGCTGCACGCGCCGGATCGCGCCGCCGCCGGCAAGGAGATCGTGCCGATCGACCTGGAGTGGGGCCGGCTGGCGATCGTCGTCGGGGACGACGCGATCCATCCGGAGACGTTCCGGCTGGCCGCGCTGCAGGACGCCGATGTGGTGGCGGTGCCCTGCCGGGTGCAGGAGCCGTGGGAGCTGGCGCTGGGGCTGCCCGAGCGGGCCGCGGAGAACCGGCTCAACCTGGTGGTCGCGACGCCGCTGGAGCAGCCGGCGGCGATCTTCTCGATGACCCCGGACTTCACGCTCTGGACGCGGTGGGAGGGGCCGTTCACCGGGCGCATCTCCACCCCGATCCGGCATGACGTGCCCGCCGGCGTGCCGGTCGGCACCGCGACCGTCGCCCCCGCACAGGCCGCGAACCGGCTGGTGTCACGCAACACCGATCTCGTCGACGGCCGCCCGTGGCGGCTGGCCGACGCCCTCGTCAAATGAGAAGGGTGCACCGCTAGTGGCCGAGACGATCCAGCATGTGGAGGACATGGTCGACGGCTCCCCGGTCGTCGACGTGCACGACACGTTCCAGTACTACCGGCAGTTGCTCGCCGACCTGAAGGCGAAGATCGACGCCCGGTTCGCGACCACCCGAGATCCGTCCACGCTGGAGTTGCAGGCCTACGGCACCTATCCGGAAGGGCCGGGCGGTTCGCTGGAGGCGTATGCCGGGCCGGAGGTCGACTGGCTGGTGCACTCCTGGATCGGCAATCCGGGCGCCAGCTTCGCCAATCTGCATCTGACCTGCTGGCTCGGCCCGCAGGTGAAGGTGCCGCACCTGGGGATCGCGCTGCTGGTCTGGCCGGGTGGGTGGTTCTACCTGGACTCGGTGCCGCGGACCAATCTCGTGGAGGACGGGGAGTACTACGACAAGTACTACGCGCCGGTGAACGAGGAGTGGCTCTCGCTGCGTTCCGATCCGGAGTTCGAGTACTTCGTCAGCCGGGCGGGATTCATCCGGGCCAGCCTGTCGCCGACGGCCTACTGCTACTCGTTCGAGCGGTCGCAGCGGAATCTGGAGATCGTGTCGGCGCGGGCGCACGCGCATGTGGATCGGTGGCTGGGCTGGGTGGATCAGGCCTCACCGGTTCCGGCCGGCGAACGGGCGGCTCTGGCGGCGACCGATGAGACGATCCGCCGCAACATCGCCGAACGGGATCCGGCGAATGTCATGGGGGTGCGGTTCTTCGGGCAGGAGACGACCGACCGGCTGGTCCGGGCGCTGTGGGGTGGCGACCGGGAACTGCCGCGGCCCGGGGTGTCGTGATGAGCGTTCGGTCGGTGTGGTGGGCGGCGACGATTCCGGGGGCGGTGGCGCCGTTCGACACCGCGCATTTGCGGGTCTTCTATCCGTCCCTTTCCACCGGCTCGGATTCGGAGCGGCTGTCCGGGGTGTTTCCGGCTGATCCCTCGCTGGCGCCGTATCCGGTTGTGGTGCTCGTCTCCGGCGTCAATGTGGGGCAGGAGGCGTATCGGTGGCTCGCGGTGGAGCTGGCGTCTCGGGGTTTTGTGGCCGTCACCTACGACTGGGTGGGTGAGCTTTTCGGAGGGCTGCGCGGGATTACGCCTGGTGTCGAGTTGGCGGCTGCCCGGCCCGATGCCTATGGCACGCGGGCCACGACGCCGTCGGTTCCCGCGGTGCTGTCCGCTCTAACGGAAGTTTCCGGGCCGGTCGCGGGCCTGCTCGACCTGGAGAATGTCGGACTCGTCGGGCATTCGGCTGGCGGGACCGTCATTCTGCAGAGCGCGCGATTCTTCCCCACGGTGAAGGCGGTCGCGGCCTACGGCACGCACACCATGGTCGCGACGATGCTGGGCTGGCCGGCCGGAACCGTGCTGCCGGCCCAGGTGGACTGCCCGGTGCTGCTGATGAACGGCGAGAACGACGGCGTCATCAACGGCTCCGCCGACCGCTACGGCGAGGACGCCTCCTCGCGGCGCGATCCGATCAGCCGCACCTTCGACGAGGCCCTGCCCCGCCGCAACGGCGAGAACCTGCAGGTCACCTTCGGCGGCGCCAACCACTTCGGGATCGCGCACCCGGTCGACCCGACCGCCGCCCGGGCCTTCCTCGACGAGGAGGCGACCACCGACCCGGCCGCGACCCGCGCCGCCCTCGCCGACGTCACCGCGGCCTTCCTCGACATCCACCTGCGCGGCGCCTCCGGCGACGCGCTCGACAAGGCACTCCAGAACCCCGACATCGCCGGGATCCGGCGGAGGTAGCAGCCATGCTCAAGAACTTCTGGTACGCGGTGGAGTTCTCCGACCGGATCACCACCAAGCCGGCCCGGATCACCGTGCTCGGGCAGTACCTCGTCGTCTACCGCACGCCCAAGCAGGGCCGGGTCGTCGCCCTCAGCGACCTGTGCGTGCACCGCGGCGCGGCGCTCTCCGGCGGCTGGCTCAAGGACGACAGGATCGTCTGCCCGTACCACGGCTGGGAGTACGAGCCGGACGGCCAATGCTCCAAGATCCCGGCGAACCTGCCCGGCCGCGGCATCCCCCGCAAGGCGCGCGTCGACTCCTACCCGGTGCAGGAGAGGTACGGCTTCGTCTGGATCTTCATGGGCGACCTGCCCGAGGAGGAGCGCCCGCCGATGCCGGTCTGGCCGGAGTTCGACGACCTGGTCGAGAACGGCGGCAGGTTCCGGACCGTGACCGGCGAGTTCCTGTGGAACGCCAACTACGAGCGGATCCTGGAGAACGGCTGCGACATCGCGCACGCCCCGTTCGTGCACGCCGGCCGGTTCGGCAACCCGGACATGCCACAGGTCCCGGAGTACGAGGTGGAGCACCCGGACGAGTGGTCGGCGTTCGCCACGGTCGACCTGCACCCGCCGAAGCCGTCCGGGCTGTGGGGCAAATTCGGCCGGCTGATCGGCAACGACCTGAAGAAGCGCCCACCGGTCACCACGTCGGCCGGCTGGATGCTGCCCAACATGATCAAGCTGCACGTGCGGCTGCCGATCGGCGACATGGTCATCTACGACACCAACATCCCGATCGACGAGACGCACACCCTGGTCAAGTGGGTGGCGCTGCGGACGTTCTTCACCGGTAGGTGGGCCAACCGGGACGCCGTCAACCGGACGATGCGGATCTTCTACGAGGACGCGGCGGTGGTCGACAAGGTCCGCCCGGAACTGCTCCCGTTCGACCTCGGGGCGGAACTGCACATCAAGAGCGACCTCATCGCGGTCGAGTACCGGCGGCGCCGTCAGGAACTGGCCGACAAGGGCTGGCTGCTCAACGAGGACGACTTCATCACCGGCGACGTGCCCAGGCGCACCGCCACGGTGATCCCCTCGCCGGCCCGCCGGGAGAACGCGGACCTGGCCCGGGCCTGGGTGCACAAGGCGCGCGGCGAGCACCCGACCGTGGCCGCGGCCCGGCTGATGGGTTCCGCCCCGGACGAGGCCCCGGCCGTTGCCTCCCCGTCCGACGCCGCTGAGGAGACCGACCAGTGAGCCTGCCCTCCGAGCTCTCCGACCGCACGCTCGGCAAGATCCTCGCCCGTTTCCCGGTCACGCTCGATGCGGACCGGGCCCTGACCTCGCCGATGAGCCCGGCGCCGGTGGGAAACATCCGGACCTGGCGGGGCGACGGGCCGGTGGTCAAGGTGGTCAACGTCAGCCTGGTCGTCCCACCGATCGGCCTGGACAGCCACATGATCTTCGCGTTCACCGATCCGGCGTCGGGGGTCCCGCACTTCACCCTGGACTCGGTCGCCAACGGCGAGAACTACGCCTTCCACCTCGACCTGATCCCCCGGATCGACCTGGCGACCTCGCTGTCCTATCTGGACGAGGTGTACGAGCCGCTGACTCCGCTGTTCCAGGAGGTCAGCGCCCGGCCCGGACTGTCCCCGGCCCACCTCACGCCCCGCCAGTACGCGCTCATGTCGCCCTGGATGCTGGTGAGCCGGGCAACCGCGGCGGCGTTCGAGAGCATCGGCGACGCCGTCGACGCCTACCTCGGCCACTGGGCCGGGCTCGCCGAGAACGGCGTCAAGGCCGAAGGCACCGCGGAACGCGACGCCGCGCACCGCGCACTGTTGTTCAGCCCGGAGATCGACCCGGTCTGGCAGCAGACGGTGCGGCTGCTGGGCGAGGAGCAGAGCGAATCGGTACGCCTGGCGCTGGTGAGCAACTGATGTCCGCCCCCTCGGTGTGGCAGCAGCGCATCGCCGGTGAATGGCACGGCCGGCCGTCCCTCTTCGACCACACCGGGACGTGGTGCGGGTTCGAGGAGATCCGGCGCTCGTCCGACTTCGTGGACGGCATCACCACGTACCGGATGGACGGCGGGCTGGTCGGCGGCGGACCGCTCGCCGGGCGGTTCCGGCTCGGGGCGCCGTTCTCGTTCGGGGTCGTCGACTCCGACCAGAACCGGGTCTACACCGGGCCGGACTTCTTCGGGACCGGCCAGCCCTACGGGTCGTTCGTGGACTCGCACTACTACGGGCCGGGCTGGCAGGTGGACCTCAACACGTGGAACCAGGTGCTGCCGGACGGGGACACCCAGGTCTACTCGTCGGTGCTCTACCAGGGGTGGGCGGTGGTGGGGTGCTTCAACGGCGTCTACACCCGCGACCCGGCGAAGGTCGGCGACCTGATCGAGGCGGAGACCCGGAACGGTCCGGTGCCGTACATCCTGCCGACGAAGCAGGCCGGGGCGTACACCGGCTCGCTGGAGTTGTGGGGCGCCGACCAGAAGCTGCGCGGCACGGTGTCGGCGTCTGTCGCTCTTTCTCCGGTCGACCTGCTGCGCACCCGGCGGACGATCACCTGGCGAGGCGCCGGCCTGGACCGGCAGTTCACCGTGGACACCCGGCGCGACGGCAACCGGCTCTTCTTCGAGGGGCCGGGCGCCTGGGGCAACGCGATCGGATTCGGCCGCGCCTCGTTCTCGTCGCTGCACCTGCGTGACGTGTGGAAGATCAAGGGGCGGGAGTTCTCGATCGACGCGGCGCCGGGCATGTCGGCGGGGCGGCAACTCGCGGTGGTCTACGAACTGTTCGACGGCGGCACCCTGGACACGGTGCTGCACGGGCTCCTGGAGTGGGAGTCATGACCGTCGTCGTGGTGACCGGAGGGACCCGCGGAATCGGGCAGGGCCTGGTCCGCGCCTTCCTCGACCGGGGCGCTTCGGTCGCCTACTGCGGGCGCTCGCTGCCGTCTTCCTCGCCTGCGGGCGCCCTGGCGATCGCCGCGGACGTCACCAGCCGGGCCGACGTCCGCAAGCTGTGGGACGCCA
This sequence comes from Actinoplanes sp. NPDC024001, assembly GCF_040638955.1. NCBI lineage: Bacteria > Bacillati > Actinomycetota > Actinomycetes > Micromonosporales > Micromonosporaceae > Actinoplanes > Actinoplanes sp. NPDC024001. The sequence goes on along the minus strand of NZ_JBEZZB010000016.1, from coordinate 50,645 downwards.
CGGTCGACCGGTTCGGAAAAGTCGACATCTGGGTCAACAACGCCGGCATGTCGCACTCGCGCAAGCCGCTGTGGCAGCTCGACGCGACGGAGATCGATCAGGTCGTCAACCTCAACCTGCGCGGGACCCTGCAGGCCAGCGCGGTCGTCCTGGAGGCCATGCTGGAACAGGGGCACGGCACGCTCTGGAACATGGAGGGGCTCGGCTCCACCGGGCAGATCGTCGCCGGGCTCACGCCTTACGGAGCCACCAAGCGGGCCGTCACCTACGCCACCCTCGCGATGGCGAGAGAGCTGAGGGGTACGCCCGTGAAGGCCGCGCTGCTCTCCCCCGGCATGGTGGTCACCGACCTGCTGCTGCGCGACTACGAGCCGGCCGAGCTGGAGAAAGCCAAGAAGATCTTCAACATCCTGGCCGACCGGGTCGAGACGGTCACGCCGTGGCTCGCCGAACGGATCCTGGCCGGCACGCGCAACGGAGGCCGGGTGGCCTGGCTGACCAACCGGAAGGCCGCCTACCGGTTCGCCACCGCGGCGTTTCGCCGACGCGACCTGTTCGGGGACGCGTGATGGACTATCCGATCATTCTGGCGCTGGAGGACTTCGTCCCGGTCATCTTCGGGACGGCGGGGTTCGCCCTGCTCAGCCGTACCGCGCCGGGTTTGCGCGCCCAGCGCGCCGGCCTTGCCGGCGCGATCCTCATCGGTGCCGGCGGCATAGCCAAATGCTCGTGGAAGCTCGGGTACGCGGCCGGCGCGGGCGACTGGAAACTTCTCGAACAGGCGCTGTTCCCGCTGATGGCCGCGGGCGCCACCCTGCTCGTGTGGGCGCTGGCGGTCACCGTACGCCGCGGAAAGCCCACCCGCGTGTGGCCGTTCGCGCTGGCTTTCGCGCTGTGCGTGGCCGGCGCGATCCTCGCCGGCAGCCTCAACCCGCTCTTCGTCGCGGCCACCCTCGGGGTGACCGCGGTGAGCGTGCTCGGTGCGATCATCGCGGCCCGGTACCGGCAGTGGTGGGCGGTCTCCCTCTACGTCCTCGGCCTGGTGCTGGTGATGGGACTCGTCCCGCTGCGCGGTTCGGACGGGCATCACACTCTCGCCTACCAGTGGCTGGAACAGTCGATCAACACCGCCGCCCAGGCCTGCCTGCTCGTCGCGGCCTGGCTCACCCTGCGCGCCTCGCGTCCCGCCCCGGTAGGAGTCTCGCCATGACCGATGCCCTCGGCTGGCGCCGCAAGTTCGGCGTCATCGCCCCGTCGACCAACACCATCGTCGAACCGGACTTCTACGCGATGGCCGTACCCGGGGTGACCGCGCACTTCTCCCGCATCCACATCCGCAACCAGGACCTGTCCGACGACGCCCACTTCGAGAACCTGCTGGTGCAGATCCGCGCCGAGATCGGGTTCGCCTGCGAGCGGGTGCTCACGTGCGAACCCGACTACATGGTGATGGGCATGTCCGCCGAGACGTTCTGGGGCGGGGTGGCGGGCAACCGGGAGTTCGTCGCCCAGATCAAGGAGATCACCGGTCTGCACGTAGCCACCGGCGCCGAGGCGTGCGAACGGGCCCTGAAGCTCTACGGCGCCCGCAAGATCGGTGTGGTGACGCCGTACCAGCCGGTGGGTGACGCCAACGTGGTCCGCTTCTTCGGCGAGATCGGCTTCGAGGTGGTCGCGATCGAAGGGCTGAAGTGCCCGACTGCGGTGTCGATCGCCCACGTCACCGAGGATGAGCTGCGAGCCGCGATCCTCACCGTCAACACCGCGGACGTCGACGCGATCGTCCAGTGCGGCACCAACCTGTCGATGGTCCGCCTGGCCGACGAGGCCGAGCGGTGGCTCGGCAAGCCGGTTATCGCCATCAACGCCGCGACGTGGTGGATGGCGTTACGCGACAACGACATCCGGGACAAGATCTACGGGGCCGGCAGTCTGCTCCGCCTTTACTGACACACCAGACTGCGTGTGGAGTTGCGCTCCACACCCAAACCCACACGCAAGGCTGCCGGCGTGCTGCGCACCCCTACGTCACACGCGGCGGTGGGAAGACGGCCGCGAGCGGACCGCCGGAGCCCAACCCCCGCACCGCCTCAGCGAGCACCCCGACCTCCGCCGCCGGCAGAACACGCCCCGCGTTACCGGCGAACTTCTCCATCACCTCGGAAACGCTCAACGGATGCCCCGGCCCGCCCCGCGAACTCTCCACCCGGTGTTCCAGCACCACCCCGGAACGCGTCCGCACCCGCAGCACCCCCGCGAACGCACGCGGAAACGCCGCCGTAGCCGCCGGATCAGCGCAGACCTGCACCCGCGCCGCCAGTTCCAGCCGTCGCGCGTCCAGCGCCGCGAAGTCGTCAAGCCCCACGCCCAGCCCACCACCACCGGTCAGCGCCACCGCCACCGTGTACGGCCCCGAGAACTTCGCGTGATAGCCACTACGCGGCCGCGCCTTCTCCGCCACCGGCTCCGCGATCGTGCGCAACACCGGCTCCGCGACTCCCAGCTCGGCACTGACCACATCGTCCGGATTCAGCCCCTGCGCACGCAGCGCCAGCGCACAGTCGATCCCGGCGTGGGTGAAGTGGTTCGACGGATACGGCTTGTACACCGTCCGCAGCACCTCCCACCGCTCCCCCAGCCCGTCCGTCACCGCCCCCGGATCGAACCGCCCGGTGTGCGCCGCGAAGAACCCGAACCGCCCCTCCAGCACCGTCGGCGGACCGGTCAGCCCTTCCGCCGCCAGCGTCGCCGCCACCACCCCGCCGTGCGCCGCCCACCCGCAGTGCGCCCGTTTCACCGACCCACCGGTGCGGTTCGCCTCCAGCACGCCCGCCCCCATCGACGCCGCGATCCCGATGGCGTCCGCGATCCGCGCCGCGTCCAGCTCGTAGAGCCGAGCCACCGCCACCGCGGCTCCCACCGTGCCGCAGATCGACGTCGCATGCTGCCCCCGCTCGAAATACAGGTTCGCCCCGGTCACCGGGTCACACCCGGCCATGCCGAGCCGGTTGGTCACCTCGATCCCGGCCGCGATCGCCGCGATCAGGTCCCCCGGCGCCCCCGCCTCGGCCGCCGCGAGCGCGGCCGGCACCACCGACGCGCTCGGGTGCAGCACCGACGGCAGGTGCGTGTCGTCGTAGTCGAGCGAGTGCGCGAGCACGCCGTTCACGAACGCCGCGGACGGCGCCGGCAGCCGATCACGCCAGCCGGCCACGGTCGCCTCACCCACGCCACCCCAGCGGCGCATCACCCTGAGTGCCGCGGGCGCGGCATCAGCGTTTTCCTCGGCGTACGCGGCCAGCGCGTTCCCCAGCACGTCGAGAACCCTCATCGGTACGTCGGCGCGCACCTCCCCGGGTGGTTCGGCCTTCGCCGCGAACTCGCCCAGCACCCGCGCCAACGACGTCGTCATGGCACCACCGCCAGCGGGCGCACCGGCGAACCGGTGGCGCCGACCAGCTTCAACGGGGCGAGGATGAACTGGAACTCGGCGACTCCGGCGTCGGCCAGCTCGTGCAGCAGCATCGTCTCCACGATGTTGATGCCCGCCTCCACCAGCAGGATCCGGTGCACGGGCAGGCTCGTGTGTCCCGCGCCCGGGGCGATCCGCTCGTACGCAATCGTCTCCCCACCGGTGACCGCGACGCCGCGCTCGGCCAGCCATCGTGCCGCGCTCTCGCCAACGCCGGGCACGCCGTCCCGCGTACCGAGGAAAGAACTGCCCTCACCGAACCGCCGTGACCAGCCGGTGCCGACGAGGACCGCGTCGCCGGGCCCGACCGGCAGGTCGCCGGCGGCGGCCCGGAGGTCGGCCGCGGTGACCTCGTATCCGGGCGGCAGAACCTGGACCCCGTGCAACGCCGCCACGTCCAGGAGGACGCCGCGCCCGACGAACGGCGGGAACTCGTCGATGCCGAGCCGGGCGAACCCGGCGTCGGACTGCACATCGGCGGCGGCGATTCTGCCGTGCAGCAGCCCGTCCTGCGAGACGTGCGCGAGGGCGTCCACATGGGTGCCCACGTGCGTGCCGGTCACCAGGATGTCGTTGGCGGCCGAGCCGCCGCCGGCGCGCACCAGGTCGCCGTGCCGGCGGACCAGGGCATGCGTGTACGCCGGATGGTTCGGCGACTGTGGCATGCCCCGGCGCATCGGCTGGGCCAGATCGAACACGGTCATCTAGACGGCTCCCTCGGCCCTCAGCGCGGCCCGCTCGCCGGCGTCGTAGCCGAGTTCGGCGAGCACGTCGTCGGTGTCCGCGCCGCGCGGCCGCCCGGTCCACCGGATCTCGCCGGGCGTGCGCGACAGGCGATAGAGCGGGCCGGGCATCCGCACCGGCCCGAGCACCGGATCGTGCGCGGTGGTGACCGAGTCGCGCGCGGTGAACTGCGGGTCGGCGAAGACGTCCGCGATGTCGTAGACCGGGGCGATCGCCGCCTGCGCCTTCTCGAACTCCGCGGTGACGGTCGCCAGGTCCCGCTCGCCGATCCAGGTGCTGAGCGCCTCGTCCAGCACGTCCGCGTGCCCGGCCCGGCCGGCACCGGTGGCGAACCACGGCTCGTCGACCAGCTCGGGGCGGCCGACCAGGTGCATCACCCGCTCGGCGATGGCCTGCGCGCTGGTGGAGACGGCGACCCAGCGGCCGTCCGCGGTCCGGTAGGTGTTGCGCGGCGCGTTGTTGACCGACCGGTTGCCGGTGCGCCGCTGCACGATCCCGAGCTGGTCGTAGACCATCGCCTGCATGCCGAGGACGGTCAGCATCGGCTCGACGATGGCCAGGTCGATCACCTGGCCGGGCGCCCGGTGCACGTCCCGGTGGTAGAGGGCCGTCATGATCGCCTGTGCGCCGGTGAGGGCGGCGATGCCGTCGGCCAGACCGAACGGCGGCAGGGTGGGCGGCCCGTCGGGATCGCCCGTGATCGCCGCGAAGCCGCTCATCGCCTCGGCCAGGGTGCCGAAGCCGGGCCGGTGCGAGTAGGGCCCGTCCTGGCCGTACGTGGTGACCCGGGCGATGATCAGCTCCGGCCGGAGCGTCTCCGGGCCCAGCCCCCAGCGTTCGAACGTGCCCGGCCGGAAGTTCTCGATCAGCACGTCCGCCCCGGCCAGCATCTTCCGCAGGACTTCGGCGCCTCTCGGCCGGCTCAGGTTCAGCGTCACCGTGCGCTTGTTGCGGCCCAGCATCGTCCACCAGAGCGGCACGCCGTCCTTGGCCGGCCCGTGCCCGCGCGCCGGATCGCCCTTCCCCGGGTGCTCGATCTTGATGACGTCCGCCCCGTAGTCGCCGAGGATCGTCGCGGCCAGGGGTCCGGCGAACAGGGTCGACGCGTCGACGACGCGCACACCCGCGAGAGGGCTGGGCATGCCACACCCTAACCGCTCTGTTCCGTTAAGGGAAACCTCGTTACTGTGTGCGAAACGCGAGCGGGAGGGTGTTCGGATGAGCCGTTACGAGCTGCTGGTACGCGGAGGCACCCTGGTCGTGCCCTACCTGGGCACGATCAAGGCGGATCTGGCCACCAGGGACGGCAAGGTGGCCGCGATCGCGGTGGACATCCCCGCCTCCGAAGCATCGACCGTGCTGGACGCCACCGGCAAGCTGGTCTTCCCCGGCGCCGTGGACGCCCACTTCCACCTGGGCATCTACCGCCCCCTGGCGGTCGACGCGGCCGAGGAGACCCGCTCGTCGCTGGTCGGCGGGGCCACCACGGTGCTGTCCTACTTCCGCACCGGCCAGCACTACCTGAACCGGACCGGCCCGTACTCATCGATCCTGCCGGAGGTCCTCTCCGCGGTGGGCGGCCACGCCTGGACCGATTACGGCTTCCACCTGGCCCCGATGGACACCGCCCAGGTGGGCGAGATCCCCGCCCTGGTCGGCGAGGCCGGGATCAGCTCGTTCAAGTACTACATGTTCTACAAAGGCTTCAACCTGTCGGCCGACTCCCGCGACGCCAAGGCCTTCACCATGAGCGACGAGTACGACCTCGGCCACCTCTACCAGCTGATGGAAGCGGTGGCGGCCGCCAACGCGGCCACCGATCGCCGCGTCTCCCTCTCGCTGCACTGCGAACAGGCCGAACTCATGCGGCTCTTCATCGACCGGGTACGCGCGAACGGCGACCCGCAGACCCTGAAGGCCTATTCGGACGCCCGCCCCCCGCTGACCGAACGGGTCGCCATCGGCGAGGCCACCACCCTGGCCCGGGCCACCAACTGCGCGGTCAACCTGCTGCACCTCTCGTCCGGCGAGGCCCTGGCCGCCGCCCGCGAGGCCCGCGCCGCCATGCCCGGCCTCGACATGCGTTTCGAGGTGACCCTGCACCACCTCTGCCTCACCCACGAGGAGCTGGACGCCCAGGGCGGCCTCGGCGGCAAGGTCAACCCGCCGATCCGCAGCCACGCCGACACCGAAGCCCTGTGGGCGGGCATCCTCGACGGCACGATCGGCTGGGTGGCCTCCGACCACGCCTGCTGCCTGGAGGAGTCGAAGGGCGACGCCCTCTGGCCGGCCCTCCCCGGCTTCGGCGGCACGGCGCTGCTCTACCCGATCCTGCTCAGCGAGGGCATGCACAAGCGAGGCCTGTACCCCACCCGGATAGCCGAGCTGGTCTCGGCCAACCCGGCCCGCGCCTACGGCCTCGACGGCCGCAAGGGCAACCTGCTGGTCGGCTTCGACGCCGACCTGACGGTCGTCGACCCGGATCTGGAGCGGGAGGTCACGACGGACCTCCTGCTCTCCGGCCAGGACCACTGCCCCTTCGAAGGCCGCAAGGTCAAAGGCTGGCCCATCGCCACCATCCTGCGGGGCGAGCTCACCTACGAGAACGGCCGGGTGACCGGCACCCCCCGAGGCTCCTTCATCGCCCGCTGACGCTCAGGCGCGCGGCACGTCGAGCGCCTCACGGCCCTGTTCAGCCAGGTCCGCACGTTCCTCGTCAGTCAAAGAGTCCCATCGCTGCCGGAATTCCCGAACCCCCTTGTCGAGGACGGCGGAGAACGCCTGGCTGTCATGGACGTCGCGCAGGCTGGTCCGGCCGCTCAGCACGTCGTCGACCAAGCGCTTGAAGTCCTCGTCGTCACTCCGGTCCTGCAAGATCCGCAAGGACTGCCGGAGGTGGTCGGTGAGTGCCGCATCGCCGTGCGCCACATCGAGATTCTCGTGCTGGTTCACATCAGACTCCAGGATGGTCGTAGGCACCGGCCGGCAACGGGTGCGCCTCCAGGCCCCGCAGCGCGCCGAGGTATCCGGCACAGATGCCGGTGAACGCCTGGACCGCAGCCCATGCCGCATCGTGGGCGTCGAGGATCAGATACCAGAGCTTGATGATGTTGAGAATCTGTGCGGCAGTCACCGATCCGCCGATCACGGAGCCGACACCGGTCCAGGAGACCGCGGCGGTCGCGGCGGCACTGACGCCGACAACGATGAGCGCGTCCAGCAGATCCTGGCAGAGGCTCTGGAGCGCCTGCGCCATCTCCTGCATCCCGGCGGCAAGCGTCCGGAACTGGCCGCTCACGTCCTCCAGCGCGTCAACCTGTGCGGCCAGCGCCTGGGAGAGGCCGGCGAAGTACACCTCCGCACGCGCGGCTGCGTTGCCGTCCCAGTCCGCCGGGATCAACGTACCGGCACCTTGAGCGATGACCTCCGAATATCGAGTGTTGAAGTCGGCCAGCTTGCCCAGCGCGTCGCTCGCCCCAGCCGCGGCGTTCCAATCACCCGCGACTTGTTGTGCCACATATTCGAAGGGATTGAATCCCCAGATCAGGTCGATGAGTTCACCGATCCAGTACGAGGTGCTGATGTACTGCTTCGCCCCCAATATGTTGTTCACCAGATCAGGGATCGGAGCCTCAGCGACCGGAGGGGTCAGGGCGGCCGCCGGCGCCGTCATATCGGCACCTTTCCCGCGGCCCCGTAGGTGGAGTCGATCTCACGCGCCGACGCCTCGTCGGTGTCGCGATAGGTGTTCGCGGCCTTCGTCAATTCAGTCGCGGAAAGATCGACGATCATTGCGAGGTGACGATAATTCGCCGTGAGCGCCTCCCGGACGCCCTCGGCGACGGAGACGACGTGCGCGAACATGCCTGTCGAGCGATCGTTGATCGACAGCGCGTTGTTCACATAACCGACGGCTTGTTCCGCATCGTCGATCAAACCGCCGCAGCGATGCCCGAATGATCGAATAGCTGCGTCATCTGCATGGAAGACCACACTTTCACCTCCTCCGATGACTGGATACGCTGGCCATTCGAATTCGGTTCGACGGCTCGGGCGCTATCGCGGGAGGTTCCGGTGTCGGTTACCGAGATGATCGAGATTCCGGCGGAGACATTGGCCGCCGGAAGGCCGCTGCCGAGCGTGTGCGCCAAGCACGGATTTCCCGCTGTTCAGCGTGTGGATTTCGCGGTCAGATCACAGCCCGATCTGGGATCGCCCGGCCGGCTCGCCATCCCGGGATACACCGCGCTGAATCGCGCCGAGGAGTACCTCAAGAAAGTCGCCTTCGTGGAGGTGCGCGGCTGGCCGCTCTGTGCACGCTGCGTCCGCCGCCGGCGTCTCGGGCGCGTCGCGGCGGCTGCTCTGCTCTTCGGCGGTGTCGCCGCGATGATCCTGTCGGTGATCGTCACGTTGACGATCGCCGACGGGGACCGGCGCTGGAGCATTCCGTTTCTCGCCGGCTTCGCCGCGGTGATCCTGTCGCCGTGGCCGTTCAGCTGGGCCGGGCTCCCCAAGGTCACTCAGACGCGGGCGAGCCCGGCCGGCACGGCGGTCCTCGTCGACCACCCGGACGACGAGTTCCGCCGGCGGCTTCGGTGATCAGCCGACCGGGAGGGAGCGGACGGCTTCGTCCTCCTTGGCCGTGGCCTCCTGGCGGTCGTCCTCCTCGCGCAGGATTGCGGCGTTCAGCCAGGTGTCCGGGATGGCGAAGGCGTCGACCAGCGTGCGCATGTGCGGGCGCAGCTCGCGCAGCAGGTCGTTGACTACTGCGGTGACCGCCTTGGAGCGGGCCGGCGTCAGGCGGCCGTGTTCCATCAGCCAGCCCTTGTCGGCTTCGATCACCGACAGGGCGTACAGGTCGCAGACGCGCGACAGCAGGGCGCGGGCGTCCGGGTCGGTGGTGCGGTCGATGCCGGCGACGAACGCCTCCAGGGTGATCCGGTCGATGTGCGCGGCGGCCGTCTTCAGGATGTGGTCCTGCACGTCGTTGAAGATCTCGAAGGGGTGGTCCTTCTTGGTGGCGGCGCCCTTGCGCAGGCGGCGGATCGCGCCTTCCAGCAGGTGCTTCTCGCGGTCTTCGAAGACCGTCAGGTGCCAGCCGCGGTCGGTGACGGCGACCTCCTCGTCGCGGCCGGGCGCCGCGCTGACCAGCCGCTGGATCAGCGAGCGGGCGGCGGTGCGTTCCAGGACCATCTCGCGGACCTGTTCGGCGACGAAGGTGGCCCGGCCCCAGCCGTCGAGCGAGCCGAACGCGTCGCGGTAACCGGTGAGCAGACCCTTGGCGACCAGCTGCAGCAGGACCGTGTTGTCGCCCTCGAACGTGGTGAACACGTCGGTGTCGGCCTTCAGGCCGGGCAGCCGGTTCTCGGCCAGATATCCGGCGCCGCCGCAGGCTTCCCGGCACATCTGGATGGTGCGGGTGGCGTGCCAGGTCTGCACGGCTTTGAGGCCGGCGGCCCGGGACTCCAGTTCGCGCTGGCGGTGCTCGTCGACCTCGGCGTCGGTGCCCTGCACCTCGGCCAGGGTGGCGACCAGCTCCTCCTGCGCGAACGCGTACGCATAGGTGGTCGCCAGCGCCGGCAGCAGTTTGCGCTGGTGGGCGAGGTAGTCGTTGAGGACCACCTCGCGGTCGTCGCCGGGCCGGGTGAACTGGCGGCGGATGTCGCCGTAGCGGACCGCGATGGTCAGCGCGCTGCGGGTGGCCGCCGACGCGGAGGCGCCGACGGTGACCCGGCCACGGACCAGGGTGCCGAGCATGGTGAAGAAGCGGCGGGTGTCGTTCTCGATCGAGCTGGTGTACGTGCCGTCCGGCGCGACCTGGCCGTAACGGTCGAGCAGCATCTCGCGGGGCACGGTGACGTGGTCGAAGGAGATCCGGCCGTTGTCGACGCCGAGCAGCCCGGCCTTGGCCCCGGCGTCGCCGAGGGTGACGCCGGGCATCGGGTTGCCCTGGTCGTCGCGGATCGGCACCAGCCAGGCGTGCACCCCGTAGCGCCGCCCGCCGGTGATCAGCTGCGCGAAGACGACGGCCATCCGCCCGTCCTTCGCGGCGTTGCCGATGTAGTCCTTGCGGGCCGCCTGATGCGGCGTGTGCAGGTCGAAGGTTCCCGACTCGGGATCGTAGGTGCAGGTGGTGCGCAGCTGCTGCACGTCCGAGCCGTGCCCGGTCTCGGTCATCGCGAAGCAGCCCATCAGGTCCGCCGAGATGATGTCCCGCAGGTATGCCTCGTGGTGTTTCGCGGTGCCCAGCGCCACCACCGCGCCGCCGAACAGGCCCCACTGCACGCCCGCCTTGACCATCAGCGACAGGTCGACCTGGGCCAGCATCTCGGCGGCCACGGCGGAGCCGCCCGGGTCGCCGGATCCGCCGTACTCCACCGGGAAGGCGGAGGCGACCCCGACGTCGGTGGGCAGCTCGCGGATCAGCCGGCTGATCCGTTCCCGTGCCTGGTCGCCGGTCTCGCCGGGGACCGTGACGAATTCGGCGCCGAGCCGTTCACGCACCGCCTGGCGGATGTGCGCCCAACGACCGTCGAGCACTTCCTGGAGGCGGGCCGGGTCTGCTTCGCGGATCATGCACCAATATTACCCACCAGTAACCTCGGTTGAACCCGTAACGCCGCGCACAGCGGCCACCGCCTCGTCGATCGACGGGTGGAAGGCCGTGGGCTGCGGCGATGCCGGGGCGGTCCGCAGCACGTCCCGGACCTGTCCGACGCTCTTGGCGACCAGCAGCCGGATGCCGCGCCGGTCGAGGTCACCGCCGAGGGCGGCCAGCATGGCCGCGCCGGTCACGTCGATGCTGGGGACGGTCTCGGCGTCCAGCACCACGGCCACGGTGTGCTCGCCGAGCATGCCGACGATCGACTCGCGGATGTGGTCGGCGTTCGCGAAGAACACGCCGGACTCGACCCGCACCACGATGACGTCGTCCTCAGCCGGGGTGTCCGGGTAACGGTCCCGGTCGACCCAGGCGTCGCCCCGGCGTACCAATCGGGCGACATGCGGCCGTGACGCGCGGTAGAGGAGCGTGAGCAGCGACATCGCGATGCCGATGAAGAGACCCGGCAGGGTGTCGAAGATCAGTACGCCGAGCAGCGCGGCCAGCGCGGCGAGGAAGTCCGCGCGCGTGGCGTGCCGGTAGATCCGGTTCAGCGGCCCGGTCGACACCCGGTAGAGCCGGCGCAGCGAGGCGACGTCGACGAGTTCGATCACCGCGGCGATCACCACCGCGGCCAGCACCGCCTCCGGCAGCTTCTCGAACAGCCCGGTGAGGAACAGCAGCGTGATGACGGTGAGGACGGCGACGGTGATGCCGGAGAGCTGCGAGCGGGCGCCCGCCCCGCCGTTGACCGCGGTCTTCGACAGGCTGCCGTTCACCACCATGCCGCCGAACAGCCCGGATCCGACGTTGGCGGCGCCGTTGCCGAGCAGTTCGGCGTTCGGGTCGACGTCGTAGCCCTCCCGGGTGGCGTAGGCCTTCGCCGCGCCCAGCCCCTCCGCGAACCCGATCAGCAGCACGCCGATCGCCGGGCCGACCAGTCCCAGATAGCCGTCCAGGCCGATGTCCGGCACCGCGAAGCTGGGCAGCCCGGACGGGATGGCGCCGACGATGTCGACGCCGCGCCGGTCCAGATCGAAGATCCCGACGGCGGCGATGCCCAGCAGCACGACCGCCAGCGACGCGGGCACGACCGGCAGAAATCTTTTCAGCGCGAGGATCGCCACCAGCGCGACCCCACCGAGTACGGCCGTCAGCACGGCCACGTCGCCGAGGTGAGCGATGATGCCGGCGAGTTTCTCGAAGAAGCTGCCGGACGGCTTCTCGATCCCGAGCATCGCCGGCACCTGACCGATGATGATTGTCAGCGCCAGCCCGATGATGAAGCCCTTGAGCACCGGCTCGGAGATGAACGAGGCGACGAAGCCCATCCGCAGGACGCCGGCGAGCAGCCCGAGCAGGCCGACCACGATCGCCAGCGCCGCGGTCGTCGCCACGAAGCCGGCGCCGCCCGGCCCGGCCTGGTCGGCGACGATGCTCGCGGACAGCGCCGCGGTGCCGCTCATCGTGGCGACGACGAGATGCCGCGACGAGCCCAGCAGCGGGTAGAGCAGCAGCGCGGGCACCGCGGCGTAGAGGCCGACCACCGGCGAGACCCCGGCGATCGTGGCGTAGGCGAGCGACTCGGGGATCAGGACCGCCCAGACGGTCAGGCCGGCGACGAGGTCGCCGCGCAGCCAGGACCGGCGGTATCCGGCGAGCGACCCGAGAAGCCGGGGCATCAGCCGAGCGGTTCGATGTCGCCGGGCCGCCAGCTCTTGTCGAACCAGGCCTCGAGCGGCCCGTAGAGGCGCAGCATCGCGAACCAGGCCTTGCCGGGCACGGTCCGCACCCAGTTCGCCGCACCGGCGGCCGGGGGCTGCGGCCCGAAGAACAGCTCCGCGCCACCGGTGTCGTGGCCCATCACCGACGGGTACGGGTTGTCCGTCTCCAGCAGCGATCGGGTCTGTGTGTCGTACAGGTCCACCGACCAGAAGTTCTTCGCCGGGATGCCCGCGGGAAGCGTCAGCCGGTACGACCGGGAGCCGTCCAGCCACTCACGTTTGCTGTCCATCGCCGTGTACGCGTACGCCGACCCGGTGCCGACCCGGGCGGCAGCCATCGCCGGCGTGATCACCGTGGCGAAGTAGTGGAACTGGGTCCGCGCGTCGAGCAGCCGCGCGTGGTCACGCACGAACTCGTAGCTGCCGCCGACGAAGGCGTTCAGCCAGGTTCCGCCCGGATAGACGTAGGCCTCGGGGTCCCGGGGCCGGTAGACCAGCGCCCGCGCGATGGCCGCCGCCAGCGGGGCAGCCTGGGCCAGGATCCGGCGCATCCGCTCGTCCGGCGCGAACGGCCGGCCCTTCACCAGGCCGATCGCCGCGCACTGCCCGGCCCGCTCGGGGTCGAGCGCCTCGGCCGGTTCCTCCTGGATCAGGGTGTCGATCTCCGTATAGAAGCTCTCGTCGTTGGCGTGCACCGTGTTGAACCGTTTGCCGGCCAGGTTCTCGAACGTGTTGGCCGGCGGATCGTCCGCCTGGGCCAGCGGGTACACCCGGGTCCTGCGGATGTCCGGCACCCCGCCGAGGGTCCGCACGACCAGCCAGTTGGTGTACGTCGGCGTCCGCAGCACGTGGTAGCCGTCCGGGACCTCAGCCTCGTACCCCGGGGGCAGCAGCAGGTATTTACCGCCGGCGCCTCGGTCCGGTCCGGCGAGGCCGAGGTCGGCGACGTAGCGGAACCAGAAGTCGTCGATCACGCACAGCGAGTTCGGCGGGTTCTCGATGACCAGCGGGCCGTTCGCCTTGAGATCGAGGAACGCCGTCCCGTACGTCGTCTCCGTGTTGGGGGTGAGGAACAGGCTGCCGGAATTGGCGCGGGGCTCGGTGTAGCCGAGCATGCCGGCGCCGTCCAGGCCGGCCTCGCGGAAGCCCTTGCGCATCGCCACCAGCGACGCGCCCGGCACGGTGTTGAGGTACACCTCGATCGCCCGGGTGAGATCCAGCAGGTCGTAGATCGTGCCGATCGATCCGGGATCGGGCAGGCCGTCGAAGAAGCTCAGCTTTCCCAGCGGCGATTCGAGCTGGTCCGGGATGGCGACGGAGGCGCGGACTTCGGGGCTGATTCCGGAGGGCATGGCCTGAGCATCGCGGCCACCGGCCCGGGTGGGGATCACTCGCGGTGGATGAACGTCACCACAGGGCGGTGATCGCGTCGCCGATCAGCTTGGCGCCGATCACCAGGCAGAGCACCGACATGATCACTGCGTTGTGGGCGCTCATCCAGTTCTTCAGCCGGGTCAGCAGGTCTTCCGAACGCTTGCCCAGGGCCAGGTAGATCACCACCGGCACGGCGACACCGAGGCTGCCGATCACCGCGAAGACCGCGTACGCGAGAGCCTGCTGCCCGCCCGGGATGCCGGTCTGCGCGATCGTCGCCGCGCCGGCCACCGCCAGCAGCAGGTTCTTCGGGTTCACCCCGGACAGCAGCGCGGCCATCCCCAGCGACTTGCCGGCGCCGAACTGGTCGACGGCGCTCATCCAGCCCGGCATCGGCGCCTGCTCGCCGGCCCGCGGCCGGCCCCGGAACTGGCGCGCCGCGACCGCGAGCAGAAGCACGCCGAGCAGCAGTTTCAGCCAGCTGACCCAGGTGGCCGGACCGCCGGTGTCCTCCTCGGCCGACGGCCCGGCCAGCGCGAGCACCAGTGCGCCGACCACACCGAGCCCGAGCAGCCAGCCGAGCACGAACGCGGGCCCGTTGACGCGGGCCCGCGGCGTGGTGAGCATGAGGACCACCGCGATGATCGGCACCGGACTGAGCGCCACACCGACGGCGAGTGGCAACGTCTGCCCGATCGCTTCACCCATGCCGCGAGACTCACCGAGCGACCGGGCGGCCGTCATCACCCGTGGCAGATGAGCTACATGCCGTCGCCGGACCACTCGCCGCGGGAACGGGACCGCACCGGCAGCGTGGAGATCACCGGGGCGTGCTCATGCGGGTAGTTCTCCGCGTGTCCGCCCCACTTGATCCACTCCTCGGTGGTGTACCAGTTGATCAGCTCGCCGTCGGACCGGATGATCCAGTCGATGTCGGTCTCGGCGACGAAGTGGCCGTGCTTCACCCCGGCCGGCCGGAAACAGTAGGTGCCCTCGTCGATGTCGCCGAAGTTGTACGCCATCCTCCCGCCCAGCGTGTAGAACTCCTCGTAGCACGGGTGGTGGGCGAGCCGGTGGTCGGTCCAGCCCCGCTTCGCCCGGATCAGCCGGGTGTAGAAGCCGGTCTTCGGGTCCCGGTGCAGCAGCTTGATGTAGAGCGGGGTGAGCGGCCCGACCGACGGCGCCTCGGTCCACTCCATCGCGTTGGCGTCGACCACGGTGACGTCACCGGGGGTCGCCGTGGTCAGCGGGTCGAAGCCGCAGTCGCCGTACTCGCGCCAGTGCAGCACGTTCGAGCCCTCGCGGATCTTGATCCAGTCCATCGCCTGGCCCTGCGGGACCTGGAGGTAGCCGCCGGCTCCGATCTCCTGGCCGCCGTAGACGAGGGACCCCTGGACCACGTAGAACTCGGTGTCGGCGTGGACGATCCCGGGGCCGCGCCCCCAGTCGGAGACGGCGTGCAGGGAGAGCGACGACGAGCCGTCCTCCTCGTCGGTCGACAGGCGGCGTTCGAGGATCTTCCCCTCGCCGTACGGCAGCTCACCGGCATGGAAGATGTAGTCGTTCTCGTGGATCAGTTCCACGTGTGCCCTCACGGCGTACTCCTCAGCTCGCGTTTCAGGATCTTGCCGGCGGCGTTGCGGGGCAGCGCCGCAACGGGTCGGTACTGCTTGGGAACCTTGAAACCGGCCAGCCGTTCGCGTAGGTACGCCTCGAGTACGTCGGGCTCGACCGGCCCTGGGCTGACCAGATAGGCGACCACCCGCTCGCCCCAGCGGTCGTCGGGCTCGCCGACCACCGCGCACTCGGTCACCGACGGGTGGGCGAGGAGGATCTCCTCGACGTCGCGCGGGTACACGTTCACCCCACCCGTGATGATCACGTCCTTGACCCGGTCGACGATGGAGAGGAAGCCCTCCTCGTCGCGGATCACGATGTCGCCCGAGGTCAGGAAGCCGTCCTCGGTGGTGCAGGCGGCGGTCGCCGCCGGGTTCTGGTGGTAGCCGTTCATCAGGTACGGCGACCGGCTGTACAGTTCGCCGGGCTCACCCGGAGCGGCCGGCTGCCCGTCCGGGCCGATGACGCGGACCTCGGTGGCGAACCACGGGTGGCCGACGGTCCCGGCCTTGCGGCGGGCGTCCGGCGGGCGCAGGTTGGTGACCACGCCGGCTTCGGTGGAGCCGTAGAGCTCGTGCACGCCGACGCCGGGGAACGCCTCGAAGACCCACTCCTTGAGCACCCGGGGCAGGGCCGCCGCGTTGAAGTACAGCGTGTCCAGAGTGGGCAGCTTCGGCATCGTGGTGACCGCGCCGCGGATCAGCTGCGCGTGGGTGGGCACGAGGAAGACCGATTGGGCGCCGTCGCGAGCGATCATGTCGAGCAGGGCGTCCGGATCGAAGGCACGCAGCATGCTGACCGTCGCCCCGCAGTGGACGGCGGCGTACGCGAAGGCGAATCCGGCGCCGTGATACATCGGGGCGACCGCCACGGTCCGCCGGCCGGGTCCGATGCCCCACTCCAGGGCGGTGGCGTAGAAGGTCAGCGAGCGGGATCGGTGCGAGATGAGCACGCCTTTCGGGTCACCGGTGGTGCCGGCCGTATAGGCGATGCAGAACGGATCCCGCTCGTTCACCGCCACGCACGGGTCGACCGCCCGGGCGTCGTCGAGCCACTTCTCGTACTCCGGTCCGATCCGGACGAACGCGCCGGGGAAGTCGAGGTCCGGCTCGCTGTCCGCGATCAGCATCCGGGCGCCCGAATGGCCGAGGATGAACGCGACCTCAGGCGCGGTGAGCCGCGGGTTGACCGGCACCATGACCAGGCCGGCCTTCGCGATGCCGGCCGCGATCTCCGGGTATTCGAGGCGGTTGCCGCAGAGCAGCGCCACCCGGTCGCCGGTGGTCAGCCCGAAGCTGAGCAGCGCGCAGGCCACCCGGGACGATCGCTCGTCCAGCGCCGCGTAGCTGAGCTGCCGGTCGCCGTCGCGCACCGCGATCACGTCCGGGGTGGCCCGGCCGAACTCCCGCACTCCGCCAGCGATCGTCAGATCCGCACCACCGGGCCGCAACATGCAGGAATGGAAACACCGTTTCCATTCTGAACGCAAGGGTGGGATTCACGTCGCCGGGAAGTCGCCCGCGCGGCCCAGCTGCGCGGGCACCGCGTCGAGGCCCAGCTCACCGCCGATCCACGTGCCCACCGCAGCGGCTGCGCGCACGTCCACCCCGGTCTCCAGGCGCGAACGGTTCAGCAGGTAGGCCAGGTCCTCGGTGGCGATGTTCCCGGTCGCCGCCGGCGCGAACGGGCACCCACCGATCCCGCCCAGACTGGCGTCCAGCGCCACGAAGCCCGATGCCACGGCCGCGATCGCGTTCGCGTACCCGGTGTTGCGGGTGTTGTGGAAGTGAGCGCGCAGCGGCGCGCCCGGCGCAACCGACCGCACCGCGTCCGCCAGCTCCCCCACCTGCACCGGAACGCCGACGCCGATGGTGTCGGCCAGGCAGATCTCGTCCACCGGCCCGGCCTCCGCGACCAGCGCACGCACCCGCGACACCGGCACCTCCCCGGTGAACGGGCACCCGAAAGCCGCCGCGACCGTCAAAGTCACGAAAATTCCGGCATCGTGCGCGCGGTCGGCGACGGCCCGAAACGCCTCCAGGGACGCGGCGGTGGACGCACCCTGGTTGCGCCGGGAAAACTCGTCGGTGGCGACAACTACATAGTTGATCTCATCAGGCCGGGAGTCGCCGAGTTCCAGAACCCGGTCCAGCCCCCGGCCATTGAGCAGCAGGGCGACATAGCGGATATCGGCCGAGCGAGGCACGACCCGCAGCACGTCAGCGGCGTCCGCCATCTGCGGCACCCGGTCCGGCCGGGCGAAAGCGGCCACCTCGAGACGCCGCAGCCCGGCCGCGATGGCGCGCTCCACATAGGCCACCTTCACCGCCGTGGGCAGCACCCGCTTCTCGTTCTGCAGCCCGTCCCGCGGCCCGACCTCGACGATCTCCACCTGTTCCTCCTAGCGAAACGCCGTTTCGCAAGGATAGGGTGTACGGCGTGACCGCACCACTGGCTGACATTCGCGTCCTGGAAACCGGAACCCTGCTCGCCGGCCCGTTCTGCGGGCAGCTGCTCGGCGACTTCGGCGCCGAGGTGATCAAGCTGGAGGACCCCGGCAAGGGCGACCCGATGCGCCAGTGGGGCCGGGAGAAACCGCACGGCCAGTCGCTGTGGTGGCCGGTGGTGGCCCGCAACAAGAAGTCGGTCACCTGCAACCTGCGCACCACCGAGGGCCAGGATCTGGTCCGCCGCCTGGTCGAGCACGCCGACGTGCTGCTGGAGAACTTCCGGCCCGGCACCCTGGAGCGCTGGGGCCTGTCCTACGACGAGCTGTCCGCCATCAACCCGCGGCTGGTCCTGGTCCGGGTCACCGGCTACGGACAGACCGGGCCCTACGCGCCGCGCGCCGGCTTCGGCTCGATCGGCGAGGCGATGGGCGGGCTGCGCTATGTGACCGGCGAGGCCGACCGGGCGCCGTCGCGCTCCGGCATCTCGATCGGTGACTCGCTGGCCGCGACCTACGCCGCATTCGGCACCCTCGCCGCGCTGCACGCCCGCGAGCGCACCGGCCGCGGCCAGGTCGTCGACTCGGCGATCTACGAGGCGGTGCTCGCCATGATGGAGTCGCTGATCCCCGAGTGGGGCGTCGCCGGTTACCGCCGCGAGCGCACCGGCCCGATCCTGCCGAACGTGGCGCCGAGCAACGTCTACCCCACCGCCGACGGATCCGACGTGCTGATCGCCGCCAACCAGGACACCGTCTTCCGCCGGCTCGCCGACGTGATGGAGCGGCCCGACCTGCCCGCCGACCCGCGTTACGCCACGCACGGTTCGCGCGGTGCTCACCAGGCCGAGCTCGACGAGATCATCACGGCCTGGACCAGGACCGTTCCGTCGGCCAAGCTGCTCGGCATGCTGCACGAGGCAGGCGTGCCGGCCGGTGGCATCTACACAGCCGAGGACATCATCGCCGACCCGCACGTTCAGGCCCGCGAGGCGGTGGTGACGGTCGAGCACCCGGATCTCGGGCCGGTCCCGATGCAGAACGTGGCGCCGCGCCTGTCGGCCACGCCCGGTGCGGTGAAGTGGGCCGGGCCGGGGCTCGGGTCGCACAACGACGAGGTTTACCAGGGCATTCTCGGACTGTCCGCCGAGGATCTGACCGGGCTGCGGGAGCGAGGCGTGATCTGATGGGCGAGCGGGCCGGCGGACCCGGCGGCCGGTTCGGCGATCTGGCCGGTGACTACGCGACCGCCGGGTTCGCCCGCCGGCTCGGCTGGGGCATGCGCCCCGCTGTCCTCCTGGTCGATGCGGCACTCGCGTACACGTCGCCGGAGTCGCCGCTGTTCCTTCGTACCGGTCAGGCTGCGGCCGAGGCGATGGCCCGGCTGGCGCTGACCGCCCGCCTGGTTGATGTGCCGGTCCTCTGGACCGCCGTCCGCTTCGCGGACGAGTCCTGCGCGGAGGCGCCGCTGTTCGCCGCCAAGGTCCCCGCGCTGAAGGTCTTCGCCGGCGGCAACCCGCTCGCCGGTTTCGCGCCGCCGCTGCAGCCGGCGCCCGGCGAGCTCGTCGTGACCAAGCATTACGCCAGCGCCTTCGCCGGCACGTCGCTCGCCGCCTGGCTCGCCTCGCACGCGATCGACACGCTGGTCATCGGCGGTTACTCGACCAGCGGATGCGTCCGCGCCTCCGCGCTGGACGCGCTCCAGCACGGCTTCCGCCCGATCGTCGTGCGCGAGGCGTGCGCCGACCGCGAGGCCGGGCCGCACGAGGCCAACCTCTTCGATCTCGACGCCAAATACGCCGATGTGGTCACTCTGCGCAGTTCGCTCACGCAGCTTCAGACGTACGGGTGACGCGAGGTCCCGTGGCTATGCGCGATCCGGCAGCCACACCGGGCCGCAGCGCGACCGCCGGGCTGAAGCACGGGGCAACATCGTATACGATTCCTGTTTAGAATCTCCGCCGCGACGCTTCGACGGATGGGGATACGACCATGAGCACGACGACCGACGATGTTCCGGAAAAGGTCACCACGCTGGTCGCCGAGCGCGGCCTCGGCGCACCGGTGGATCAGCGCAGCAACGGCAACCCGTTCAAGACCGCCGTGATGTGCGCGGTCGCCGGTGTCGTCCTGACCGCGGTCGCGATCGGGCTGTTCTACCTGGCGGGCACCTACTGGCGGCCGCTCATGTGGGTGGCGATCGTGCCGCTGGTGTTCGGCCTCTGCTCGTTCGGCTACATCGCGGTCTTCCTGTTCCGCGGCTTCCAGGCCACCTACCTCTACGAGAACGGCGTGGTCTACGTGCACAACGGCTCGGCGCGCGCGGCCACCTGGGCCGACGTGGAGAAGGTCGAGGTGCTGGTGATCCGGGAGGGCAACTTCATGGCCGGGCACATCTCGGCCTACCTGGTGCACCCGGCCGGCCAGCGGCCGATGCGCGTCAACTCGGTCTCCGCGCTGCTCGGCGCGGGCGAGCACGACCCGTTCGGCGCGAAGATCATGGAGCTGGCCGACGCCGCCGGCCGGCCGATCTACGAACGGCTCATCGGCAAGCGGTGATCAGCGAGCGGTACCAGGCGATCCCCTTCAGGAACGCGTCCACCCGCAGGTGCTCGTCGTAGCTGTGGATCGCCTCCCGCTGCTTCTTCGTCATCTCGAACGGGGTGAACCGGTAGACCCGGCGGCAGATCGCGGTGAAATGGCGGGCGTCGGTGGCGGCCATCATCACGTACGGCGCGGTGACCGCCTCCGGGAAATGCTCCGCGGTGGTCGCCTCGATCAGGTCGAACGCGCCGTCGACCGGAGACTCGGGCGACGGCTCACCGGCGTCGAGGATCCGGATCCGCACCTGGTCGTCGGCGACCGCCCGCCGGACGTGCGCGACCACGCTCTCCACCGTGTCACCGATCATCACCCGGATGTTGACGCCGGCCGTGGCACTGGCCGCCACCACGTTCAACGACGGCGAACCGCTCAGTGTGGTCACCGCGAACGTGCTGCGTACCATCGCCGCCGGCTCCGGCCCGGCGGCCAGCAGCAGCCGCGTCAGCAGCGGCCGGAACCGCGCGGCCGCGGTCAGCGCCGACCGCATCGGCTGCCGGGCCAGCGGCGCCGCCCGGCGGAACAGCTCCACGGTGGCCCGCGGGATCGACGCCGGCATCGCCGACCGGTCCAGCCGGGTGATGGCCCGGGCCAGCCGCGCGGTCGGCCCGAGCCGTGCCGGGGTGGAGGCGTGCCCGCCGCGTCCCTCCACCCGCAGTTCCAGTGAGGTGATCCCCTTCTCGGTGATCCCGACGACCGCGATCGGCTGCACCACACCGGGAAACGCGTCGTACGCGACCGCCCCGCCCTCGTCCAGCACGAACCACGGTTCGACGCCGCGCTCCCGCAACACCTCGACCGCCAGCAGGGCCGCGTCCCCGGCGATCTCCTCGTTGCACCCGAACGACAGCCAGATGTCCTGCGCCGGCTGATGGCCCGAGGCGAGCAGATCCTCCACCGCCAGGCAGATCGCCGCCAGGCCGGACTTGTCGTCGAGGGTGCCCCGCCCCCAGATGACACCGTCCTCGACCACCGCCCCGAACGGCGGGTGCGTCCACTCGCCGCCCTCGACCGGCACCACGTCCTGGTGCGCCATCAGCACGACCGGCCGCTCGTTCGAGGCGCCCGGCCAGCGGAACAGCAGCCCGTAGTCGCCGACGCGGGTCAGCTCCAGCCGCTCGTGCAGCAGCGGAAAGTGCTCCCGCAGCACCGCGTGGAACTCGGTGAACGCCGCATGATCCCAGTCCGCCGCGTTCCGCGTGGAAACCGTGGGAATCCGGAGCAGCGCCTGCAACGTGCTGATCGCGGTCGGCACCCGGCCGCCCCCTCTCCCCGAGCCGATGATCACCCAGCCTAGGCGGCGCGGCCCGCCTGCCCTGATGACAGACTGCACCCATGGGGTTGTTCACGCTGCCGCAGGCCCGAGCCGAACTCGCCCGGCTGCGCCCGGTCCTCGACGAGATCGTCACCGTGCGAGCCGACATGGTCGAGCTCTCCGCCGCCCTCACCCCCGGCGGCGCCCCCACCGACCTGGGCGGCCTCCCCGAACGCAAGGCGGCCGAGGCCCGCCTCAACGAGCTGATGACCGAGATCCAGGAGACGGGCGCCGAGTTGAAGGGCGTGGCCCCGCTGCTGGTCGACTTCCCCGCCGACCTGGACGGCGTGCCGGTCCACCTGTGCTGGCTCGAAGGCGACGCCGACCTGGCCTGGTATCACCGGACGGACCTGGGGTTCGCGGGCCGCCGCCGGCTCCCCACGGAGTAACCGCCACCCGCCGACTTCCCCCTGCGCCGGCCGCGGGCGCCCGTGGTGGTGCTCTCCTGATGGACCGGCGCGGCCGCCGCTGTGCCGCGGTCCCGGCGATGACCCTGCTCGGCCTGGCGCACGCCCTGCTGCCACTGGCCGCCGACGCGAAAGGCCTGGCAGCCGCGGCCATGCTGATGGGCCTCGGCGACGGTCTCAGCGCCGGCGCAAACCCGCCCGTGACCCGGATCGAGCGGACAGCACCAGCTCAGTGACGCCGCCGGATCGGTGTGGGGTCGATGACGCGCAGACGGGGATGATCCGTCGGGTAGCCGAGGCGCGCCACCAGGTCCGCGGTGCCGCCCGGCCGGTCCCCGGCCTGCCCGTCCCAAACCACGATCGCGTACGGGTCCGGGTCCAGTTCGCGGGCAAGCTCCACCATCCAGGCGTTGGTGCGGGCGAAGACCCCTTCATCAGGCCCGGGTGGCAGCACCTCGACCTGCAGAGCCAGGCGCAGAAGCCGGCGGAACCGGGCCGCCCACACGGTCTCCGGCAGGTGCACCGAGACCCGCTCGAATTCCTCCGGCGGGAGCGCCAGGCACAGGCGCAGAGCGGCGCCGCGCGCATACGCCTGCTCAGCAACGATGATGTCCGCGCCGCGGGCAGCCCCGGTGATCACCGTGGTGCCGGCACCGATCGGCCAGTCGTCCAGGACTTCCCGGACGCGCTCAGTCACCCACGGCACCCGGCTCTGCGGAAATCGCGGCGCGGGCCGGTCCGCCGGATCGACCAGGTGACCACCGCCCAGCAGAACCCGCGCCCGACCCGATCGCTGAGCAACCTCGGCCAGCACATCCGCCCCGCTCGGCGGCGCCGCGTCCGCGACGACCTGAGTGCGCCGCCGCGAGACGCGTACCCGCCGAACGACGCCCGGCAGTTCATCCGGTTCACTGTCCCGGCCGTGCCGTCGCGAACGGTCGGAGGCGCTGAACTCCATCGGCTCTCCACTGGCAGCCGGGTCATCTCACGGAGCACCTCACGCCGTGCCAGCTCGCCGCCGATTCGATTGTGGCCACTGAACTCCCCACGGTCGAGCCGTTGACCGGCCCGCTTGTCCCTCACCACCGCTTCGCGCTGGTCAAGCCCGAGCGCGCACCGCAGCGGCAGAGCGGACGGCCTGGACGCTCAGCTGCCGCTGAGTGTCTGGATCACGCCGCCGGTCAGCAGCCCCTTGTAGTAGCTGCCGCCCGGGTAGTAGGTAGCGGTCGCGCTCCCCGCCACCGCGTCCGACGCCCACGCCACCGCCAAGGTCTGCAACGCGGCCACATTGCGTGCCTGGGGCGCGCCGCCGGTCAGGGTGCACAGCCCGTCGGTGCTGGCGCCTTCCGCGTCGCAGTGGCTGCCCGTCGTCAGCCGTACCCCGAGGAACGGCCGGTCGAGCTGGTTGACCAGTTCGACGGTGCCGCTGGCGTTGCTGTTCGACAGGTACGGCGGGGACGAGATCGTCAGGATCGGCAGCCCGGTCGCGGCGAGGCCGGACAGGCCGCTCGCCATGTTGTTGCCCGCCGGCGACTTGACCGGGTCGAGCAGCTGCACGTGTTCGAGGGCCGCGAACGCCGCGGGGTGGGCGGTCCGCAGACGGTTGGCGATGTACGTGACCGCTTCACCACCGGCCGAGTGCCCCGCGAGGACGTACCGGGTGGGAAGGGTGCTGCCGCCGCGACCGGCCGCGTTCGCCGCGGCCGCGTAGCTGCGGGCCAGCGCGCTGGTGGGGGTGGTGGCCTGGCCGAGCCAGGCGGCGACGTTGTTGAGGAACGCGGTGTTGTTGCCGGTGTTGTTGACCGTGCACCCGTAGAGGTTGATCGACGGCAGGGTGGGCGCGAAGACGAGGAAGCCGGCGGCCTGGTACCTGCGGGCCAGGTCGGCCATGTTGCCGTTCGAACGGGAGAAGCCGTGCTGCAGGTAGACCAGCGCTTTCGGGCTGGTGGTGGCGGGGAAGTACCAGTCGGCGTCCTGGTGGTAGGTGGAGATCCAGCACGGCACGGCCACTTCGCCGTCGATCTCGGCGGCCGCGGCGCGGGCCGGGCTGGGAGTGACTAGCAGGACGGATGCGGTCAGCAGCATCGCCGCGAGCAGGCGGCGCGGGGACAGGGACACGGGACCTCCATTGGTCAGCCGTAACACTCTCCGAAACGGTGTTTCCATTAGCATCCATCGATGGCGGACTGTCAAGGGACGCAAAAAGCCCGGCACCACCGGGGCGCCGGGCTCCTTGACGGAAGCGGGTCAGTCCTCGTGCCAGGGCACCACGAGCGGGTGCCGTTCCTCGTCACGGGCCGCGATTCCGGCCATCGACCGCAGGTACTGACGGCGGGTGATCTCGCCGTCCAGCAACTGGGCACAGAGCACGCCTTCCAGGCTCTCCGGGCCGAAGAGCGCCTCCGGAACGTTCAGCGGCTCCGCCTCGGCCCGAGCGTCCGCCCGCACCCCGCGCACCGCGAGCACGCAGGCGGCAGCCAGGACCAGGATGAGCAGGGACAGGATCAGCATTGCCACCGCCTTGTCAGTCACCGCGGGGCTTGCTGCCCCGTCTGACAGAGGAAACGGATGACGGAGCGTGTTGGTTCAGCCGAGACCGACCACGGCCACCATCAGCGGCAGGAGGAGCAAAATCAAGATCGCTCCGAGTACGTCGAACGAGATCCCCGACCGGATCATCGTGGTGATCGGTACGACGCCGGAGCCGTAGACGATCGCGTTCTGCGGCGTGGAGACCGGCAGCATGAAGCCGAACGACGCGGCGAACGTCGCGGCCAGCGCCGGCACGAGCGGATTGACCCCGGCCGCCGCCGCGATCGGGATGATGATCGGCACGACCACCGCCGCCGACGCCGTGTTACTGGTCGTCTCCGACACGATGATCGCCAGCACCACCGCGAACGCGGTGATCGCGAACACGCTGCTCAGCCCGAGCGCGTCCGCGCTGGACCGGCCGATCGTCTCGGCCAGCCCGGTGTCGGCGAGCAGCGAGCCGAAGATGATGCCGGTGCCGAAGAGCAGGATCGTGCCCCAGTCGATGCGCGCCGCGTCGCTCCAGTTCAGCGTGAACTCCCGGTCCCGCCACGAGGTGGGCAGCAGGAAGAGCAGCGAGGCGCCGAGCACCGCCACGATGCCCTCGTTGAGCCGGTCGCTGACGGTGTCGTAGATGCCGGATTCGGTGGTCCAGATGACCGCGATGACCCCCGGCACGATCCAGAGCGTGACGGTCGCGATGAAGGCGATCAGGGTGTTGCGCTCGGCCACCGAGAACTTGCCGAGCTTGGCCCGTTCGGCGGCGACATATTCCTCCACGCCCTCGATGCGGCGGATCTCCGGCTTGTTGAGCAGCAGCAGCACCAGGGCCAGCACCACGAACATGGACAGGCAGATCGGCGCGGCCATGGCCATCCACGCGGCGAACGAGATCTTCTCGCCGGTCGCCTCCTCGATGAGCCCGCGGCCGATCAGGTTCGGCGGGCTGCCCACCGGAGTCAGCAGGCCGCCCACGCTGGCCCCGTACGCCAGCATCAACATCAGCGCGGCGCCGACCCGCAGCCGCGTCGGATCGAAGCCGGCCGTGACCAGGCCGCGGTCCTGCAGCATTTTCGCGATGACCGCGAGGATGCCGAGCGCGGTGGGCAGCAGCATGGCGACCGTCGCGGTGTTGGAGACGAACGCCGACAGCAGGCAGGTGATCGCACCGAAGGTGATGATCACGCGGGGCGTGGACCGGCCGACGCCGGGCAGCGAGAGCATCCGGAACGCGAACCGGCGGGCCAGGCCGTGCTTGAGCATGGCCTGAGCCAGGATGAACGCGCCGATGAAGGTGAACACGGTGGACGACCCGAACGGCGCGAGCACGTCGGATGCCGGCGCCACCCCGAAGACCACGATCAGCGCGACGCCGATCAGGCCGCCGACCGGGATCGGCACGGCCTCGCTCACCCAGAGCACGATGACGCCGAGCAGGACGCCGGCCAGCACCTGCTGACTCGGCCGCAGGTCGAGCGGCAGAGCCAGGAAGATCAAGGTCACCACGGGCGCGAGGAAGAGCCCGACGGTACGGCGTCCGCGCTCGAACCGTTCCTCGGCGGGCGAGAGTCGCTGCTCGCCCAGACTCCGGTAGGTGCCGCCACCGAGCAGGCGGCGTTCGACGTCGGTGCGCGCTTCGGGCGCGCCCTCGGTTGTGGACATGGCGACCTCCCTCTGTGGCACCGGTCTCCTGTCATTGGACGCGATCTCCGGCACGCCGACACGATCGGGTACCGGTATGTCCGTAGTTTGGGGAATGTGGTTATTGTTCCACAGTGCCCGGTAAGCGAAATAATTACACTGCGTCGCCATTGTCGCGCAATGAGTGACCCATATGACTCTCCGTATTCACACGCAGCCCTGGCATCCGGTGACGCTGCCCACGCCGGAACACATATTTGATCGCCAATACCTACTCTGACGTGCTGTCTTAGCGAGATGAGACCGACGACCGCCGTCAGAGCCAGCCGGGCGTTGACGACCGTCCAAATTACTTAGAGCGACAGTGTGTCGCGGGGGAGTCTGATGAAAGGCCACTACGACTACATCGGGTTCAGCCGGATAGCCGGTCCGGCCGAACCCGTACCGGGAGACAAGTACCGGGTCCAGCTGCGCCCGCTCTCCCGCCGTCGTCCCGTGCGATCGGTGTTGATCGCGCTTTTCGCGTTCGCCTTCGAGGCCACCTTCTTCGGCTGGCTGCTCTCCTCGGTCGAGGTGCCGGACCGCCGGATGCACGCCGGGCTCTTCGCCGCGACCGTGTTCATGATCGGCGCGACCGCCCTGATCGAGCTGTTCCGGCTGGTCAACGTGGTGACGCTCTGCCTCGCCACGCTCTGGGCGCGCGACCCGGTGCCGGTGATGCCGCAGCAGCGGCTGCGCGTCGCCTTCCTCACCACGATCGTGCCCGGCAAGGAGCCGATCGAGATGGTGGAGAAGACCCTGCAGGCCGCCCGCAAGGTCCGCCACGGCGGCCGTTACGACGTGTGGCTGCTCGACGAGGGCAACGATCCCGACGTCAAGGCCATGTGCGCGCGCAACGGGATCAACCACTTCAGCCGCAAGGGCATCGAGAAGTACAACACCGAGGCCGGCGCCTTCAAGACCAAGACCAAGCACGGCAACTACAACGCCTGGGTGGACAAGCACGGCACCGGGTACGACGTGTTCGTCTCGGTCGACCCGGACCACGTGCCGCTGCCCAACTTCTGCGAGCGCCTGCTCGGCTACTTCCGCGACCCGGACGTGGCCTTCGTGATCGGCCCGCAGATCTACGGCAACTACGACAACGTGGTCACCCGGTGGGCCGAGTCGCAGCAGTACCTGTTCCACTCGCTGCTGCAGCGCGCCGGCAACCGGCTGGGCATCCCGATGCTGGTCGGCACCAACAACGCGGTCCGGATCGCGGCCCTCAAGGCGATCGGTGGCCTGCAGGACTCGATCACCGAGGACATGGCGACCAGCCTGGCCGTGCACGGCACCCGCAACAAGGCGACCACCCGCCGGTGGAAGTCGGTCTACACCCCGGACGTGCTCGCCGTCGGTGAGGGCCCGTCGTCGTGGACCGACTACTTCAGCCAGCAGCACCGCTGGTCCCGCGGCACCGACGAGGTCGTCGTGGCGAACTTCGCCCGCACCGTACGACGGCTCGGCTTCCGCCGGACCGTGCAGTACGCGCTGCTGATGGCCTACTACCCGCTGACCGCGATCTCCTGGCTGCTCGGCGCGGCGACCGCGGTCTGCCACATCGTGCTCGGCGCCAAGGGTGTGCAGGTGCCGCAGGAGGTGTGGCTGATGCTCTACGTGGACGCGGCGCTGTTCCAGGTCGGGCTCTACGTGTGGAACCGGCGGCACAACGTCAGCCCGCACGAGGACGCCGGTTCGTCCGGTCTGACCGGCATGCTGCTGTCCACCCTGTGCGCGCCGATCTACGTCACGTCGTTCCTGCAGGCGGTGCTGCGCCGCCGGGCCGGGTTCGTGGTGACGCCCAAGGGCGACTCGGCCAGCCCGGACAGCCTGCTCACCTTCCGTACGCATCTGCGCTGGGCCGCGTTCTTCGCCGTGCTGCTGGTGGTGGCCTTCGTGACCGGTCACGCCCACGGCTTCATGTGGCTGTGGCCCTCGCTCAACCTCGCCCTCTGCCTGACCCCGCCGGCGATCTGGGCGCTGCAGTCGCTGACCCGCCGGCCGCAGGAGCCGGCGGAACCGATCAAAGCCGCCGCTGAACCCGTGGAGACCTACGCATGACCCCCCGCAAGCCCAGCCTGACCCGACGGCTGCTCACCGCGATGATGGCGCTGGTCGCCGCGGCGGTCGTCGTGGTGGTCAACCGGCCGATGGTCGTGTTCGCCGCCGACACGTACCACGATTTCAACATCAACCGGCAGGCCTACAAGGAGAAGTTCGGCCACTGGTCGATGCTGCCGGTGCCGGCCGACTTCAAGGTCAACGCGATCCACGCCGCGCTGCTCAACACCGGCAAGGTGCTGATCATCGCGGGTTCCGGCAACAACCGGGACAACTTCGAGGCGGGCACCTTCCAGACCGTCCTGTGGGACCCGGCCAGCGACAAGTTCTCGCTGGTCCCGACCCCGACCGACCTGTTCTGCGCCGGGCACACCTTCCTGCCCAACGGCAATCTGCTGGTCGCCGGCGGCACCAAGTCGTACGAGGTGCTGGAGGCCGACATCACCCACGCGGCCGGCGTCATGAAGATCAAGAACGAGTCGCCCGACCACGGCGCCCGGACCTTCCCGAAGGGCACCGTGCTCACCTCGGCCGACGGCCGCAAGTACGCCACCCGCGCCGACCTCACGGTGCCGGCGGCCACCAAGATGCAGCACGGCGCGCACACCATGGTGCACGCCGGTGAGGCCGAGGTGTGGGTGGACGCGGTCGTCGCGGGTGACAGGGCGATCGTCAAGCAGCCCGCGCAGTACTCCATCGACGGGCTGACCGGCCTGGACGCCCGCAACCTGTACGGCGTCGCCGAGAAGATCACCCGGGAGAAGCAGGAGTACGGCGGCGACAAGACGTCGTACGAGTTCGACCCGAAGACCGAGCGTTACGTCCGCACCGGCGACATGGTCGAGCACCGCTGGTATCCGACCCTGGCGCCGCTGCCGAACGGCGACATCCTCGCGGTCTCCGGCCTCGACGAGTTCGGCCGGATGCTGCCCGGGCTCAACGAGACCTACCGCACCGCGGAGAAGCGCTGGGTGGCCGCGCCGAACCTGACCCGGGTCTTCCCCACCTACCCGGCGCTGTTCGTCACCCGCGACGAGCGGCTCTTCTTCTCCGGCTCGAACGCCGGATACGGCTCGGACACCGAGGGCCGCACCCCCGGCCTGTGGGACACCCGCACCAACAAGTTCCAGACGGTGCCCGGCCTGACCGACCCGACGATGACCGAGACCAGCGCCTCCGTGCTGCTGCCGCCGGCCCAGGACCAGAAGGTGATGATCCTCGGCGGCGGCGCGGTCGGTGACTCGCCGGTCTCCACGGCCCGCACCGCCGTCGTGGACCTGGACGAGAAGAAGCCCACCTTCCGGCCGGGCCCGAACCTGCCGCACCCGACCCGGTACCTGAACACCGTGGTGCTGCCCGACGACACCGTGTTCACCAGCCACGGCTCGTCCGGGTACCGCGGTGGGCCGTACCAGGGCAGGAAGCGCAGCGACCTGCTGACCGCGCAGATCTACCACCCGGAGCAGAACGAGTTCCGGACCGCGGCGGCGCCGACGGTGGGCCGCAACTACCACTCCGAGGCGCTGCTGCTGCCGGACGGCCGGGTGGTCACCATGGGCAGCGACCCGATCTACGCCCGCAACGGGCGCGACCCGGGCACGTTCGAGAAGCGGATCGAGATCTACAGCCCGCCGTACCTGTTCCAGGGCAAGCGGCCGGCGATCACCGGTGGGCCGGCGGTGCTCAAGCACGGCGCGACCGCCTCGTTCGCCACCCCGGACGCGGGCCGGATCGCCTCAGCCCGGCTGGTCCGCCCGAGCGCGGTCACCCACGGCACCGACGTCGACCAGCGCTCGGTGGCGCTGACCGTCGCCCCCGGGCCGGGCGGCATCACCGTGTCGGTGCCGAAGGAACGCGGTGTGCTGCCGACCGGCTGGTACATGCTGTTCGTGACCGACGACGCGGGCGTCCCGTCGGCCGCCCGGTGGGTCGAGGTCAAGTAGCCGAGAAGGTCAGTTGGTGGCCAGGCCGAGTGCGTACTCTGGCCACCACTGACCGGCCGGCGGGGCGCCGTCGCCGCACGCGCCGTCGGACTCCCCCGGGCGCTTCACCCAGAGGTAGGCGTCGACCAGCGGATGGCCCGTCTCGGTGGTCGGCTCGGCGCCGAGAGCCCGGCCCGGCGGGTTGCACCAGTGGTCGTCGCCGGCGCCGATCGGGGCCGGCCCGTTCCCGTTACGGCTGGTGTCGATCACGAAGTGGGCGCCGTCGAGCCGCTCGGAGATCTGCTCGCCGTACGCGATGTTGGCCTTGGTGGTCTCGAAGTTCGCGACGTTCAGGCTGAAGCCGTCGGCGCGCGCGACGCCGGAACGGCGCAGCGCGTCGGCGACCCGGTCCGCGTCCTTCACCCAGCTCGGGTTGCCCCCGTCCAGGTAGACCCGGACCTGCGGGTCCTGCTTGAACTGGCGCACCGCCTCGTCCAGCAGCGCGTAGCGCTCGGTGGCGGCGGCACCGGACACGCAGCCCTCCAGCACGTGGGTCATCGCGTCCGGTTCCAGCACGACGATCGCCTTCGAGCCGCGGACCGCCGCGGCCAGCTCGCTGATCCACGCCCGGTAGGAGGCCGCGTCCGGGGCGCCGCCGCCGGAGTAGCCGCCGCAGTCGCGGTTCGGCACGTGGTAGGCGACCAGCACCGGGATGCGCCCGGCCGCCTTCGCCGCGGCGACCAGGCCACGGGCCCGGTCGGCGAAGCCCGGCTCGGCGTTGGCGAACCACACCGCGGCCGGGGCGGTCGCGATCCGGCGGACCGCCTCGGCCTCCGCGGACCGCCCGGCGGCCGCCCACTGCCGCACCTGCTCCATGGCCGGGCCGGTCGGCTCCACGAAGAACGGACCGGCACCGATCACCTCGGGAGTGCTCGACGAGGGCGTGGTCGGAGCGGGGTTGTCGCTGTCGGCCGAGCAGCCGGCCGCGGCGAACGCCATCAGGCCGCTGATCAGGACCGCGGGAAGACTTCTCATCGACCGCAACGGTACTTGATCAGGATTTGTCACTACATGGTCAGCGCACCGATTGTGCGACCCGCAGCGCCTCCTGAAGATCGGTGAAACCCTCCAGCCGGTAGGTGACGCCGTTCGGGACCTCCCAGACCAGCGTCGGCCCGGCGAGACGTGCCGTCTCGACGCGCGGCGTGCGGTCCTTGTCGAGGTAGGTCACCGGATGCGGCTCCGGCAGCCAGATCCCGGGCAGCTCGTCGACCCACACGGCATCTGGCGCGGTCTTCATGAACGCCGGCTCCAGCCGGCCGGCGAACTGGTCCAGCCGGACACTGCCCCCGCGGTACACCAGGGTCACCACGCGCGGCGCGCCGGACTGGTCAGGATCGGCCAGCACCACCTGCTCCGGCTCGCCCAGCACCTCCGGCACCCGCACCGGGAAACCGGCGAGCCGCTCAGCCTCCGCCAGGTCGGCGGTGCGTGACGACGGCAACGGGCTCGGCGTCGCCGGCAGGGCTCCGCTGGGCGGCTCCCGGCGTACCTCGATGCCCGCGACCCGCAGGAGATCACCGACCACCTCGACCACCGCGGCGCGAGCCGGCGCGACCAGGGTGACGGTCGCGACGAGCGCGGCCGTCGCGGCCGCGAGGAGAAGCCGCACGCGCTTGCGCGGCGCCGGCCGGGCAAGGCGCGCCCGGATCGCACGCCGCTGGTCAACCGCATCCGGTACGACCACAGCGCGCCCGAGTTCACGCAGCTCATCGATCAGGTCATCGGGTTCACGCACCGGGCACCTCCCCCACCGGCATCCGGTCGCGCAGCCGGGACAGCGCCCGCGCCGTGCGCGACTTCACCGTCCCCTTCGGCCACCCGAGGGTGGTCGCCGTCTCCGCCTCCGACAGGTCCAGCAGATATCGGCAGACCAGCACCTCCCGGTCGCGGACGTCCAGCGCCCGCAGCTGCGCGATCAGGAACCGGCGCCGTTCGGTCGCCTCCGCCGTGTCGGCCGGATCCGGTTCCAGGGGCAACGGGTCCTCCCGGACCGCCGCGCGCATCAGCAGGCCGGTGCGCCGGGTCCGGGACCTGATCAGGTTGCGGGTCTCGTTCGCGACGATCGCCAGCAGCCACGGCCGGAACCCGGCGTCGCCCCGATACCGCCCCAACTGGCGGTACGCCTTCACGAACGCCTCCTGCACCACGTCGTCCGCGTCCGCGCCGGCGCCCAGCAGGACCGCGGCCCGGTGCGCGGGCGCGGTGAACCGGACGACCAGCACCTCGTACGCGTCCAGGTCGCCCCCGCGGGCCCTCGCCACAGCGGTCGCCTCGTCTATTTCGATGGCCGCCCCCCTCACCACAATCTAAGGACACCGCTCGGCGGGAACCGGTTCCCGGTTCGCGGTGTCTTGAGAACATGACGACCCGGCGTACCTTCCTCCTCCTCGCGGGAACCGGACTCGCGGCCGCCGCGGCCGGCTGCCGTGAGCCCGCTGCTCCTGCCGCTGCCGCCCTCCCCGACGTGGTCCTCGCCGACAGCACCCGCGGCCTGCTGCGGCTCTCCGCCACCGGTGAGCAGGAGCTGGGCAGCACCGCGCTGGCCGGTTTCGACGGCGCGCACGTCTACGCCCGCCGCGACGCGAACCTGGTCCAGCTCGACCCGGCAAGCGGGGCCACCACCCGCAGCACGGCACTCGGGAACGGCTGGCTGCCCCGGGCCGTCTCCACCGACGGCCGGGCGTGCGCACTGGGCCGAACGCCGGCCGACACCCGGCCGACGGCGCGCGCCCGGACCCCGCTTCTGGTCACCGGCCCGTCCGGCGACCGCGAGTACGACCTGCCCGGCGTCGTCGAACCGGACGCCTTCACCAGCGACGGGCAGGGCCTGTTCGTGCTCGACTGGCTGCCCGCCACCGGGCCCGACCACTACCGCGTACGGCTGCTGGACCTGACGACCGGCGCGGTGCAGCCGCTGTTCACCCGCGACAAGAGCCCGGTCCCGGCCGGCGCCGAGGAGGAGATGCGCGGCGAGGGACGACAGGCGGTGCTCTCCGCCGACGGGAAGATGCTGTACACCCTCTACACCCACCAGCCCGGCCATCGGCACACCCGTGACCTGGTCTCCGGCCGGCCGGGCAACGCGCACGCCTTCGTGCACGTGCTGCACCTGATCGACCGTTGGGCGTACTGCCTGGACCTGCCGCACCCGTTCGGTGAGGGCGGGATCGACGGTCACGCGCTGGCGGCCTCCGCCGGGCAGATTGCGGTCCTGGATCTGAACTCGGGCCGGCTGGCGTTCGCGAACGCGTCGTCGCTGACCGTCGAGAAGGTCGTCGACGTGGGGCAGGTGGCGGGCGGAGACGCGGCTCTGGTCCTCGCGCCGGACGGCCGAACGATGATCGGTGGTGGTGACACGGTGACGGTTCTGGACGCGAACACCAAGCGGGAGGCGGCGCGGTGGCAGATGCCGTTGCCGGTCAAGGGTCTGGCGTTGAGCCGGGATGGCGCCCGGCTCTACCTGGGCGATGAGCGCAGCGTCATCTGGTTGGACGCCGCGTCCGGCAGGCGTCTGGGCCAAATCCCGGTAACGGGCCTGAGGGCGGTCCGCCACGCTCTCTGATCCCACGCCGCCCATCCGCGATCCGCCGCAAGCCGTCGCTCACACGGCCAACCCTCGCCCCATCATCCGCGTGGAGGACGGCCAGGCCGCACGAGAGGCCCGCGAGCGCATGCCGCTCTACGCCGATCCCGGTCAGCTGCCTTTCAGCGCTGTTCGAGCACGTGCCGACAGCCCTGCCGGCCAGCCAGCGCCTCCAGCTGCACCAGAGAGCTGCCCCAACCAGCCCGAACCGACACCGACCGCCAGCCAGCGCCTCCAGCTGCACCCGAGAGCTGCCCCAACCAGCCAGAGCCGACACCGGCCGCCAGCCAGCGCCTCCGGCTGCACCTGAGAGCTGCCTCGACCGGCCAGAGCCGACACTGACCGCCAGCCGGCGCCTCCGGCTGCACCTGAGAGCTGCCTCGACCGGCCAGAGCCGACACTGACCGCCAGCGGGTTCGCCCAGCTGCGCCTGAGAGCTGCTTCGGCCGGCCGGAGACGACGCTGGCGGTCGGCCAAGCTGTTCCAGCGTTGACCGGGGAGTCCTTCTGCCGGGTTCCGCGGGCTCACTTCACATGGGACGGTCGGTCGGGTGGGGAGACGTGGCGGGGGGCGCGGCTTGGGGCGTACGGCTGCGGGTTTGGTGTTCGGTGACCAGCAGCAGGATCAGGAAAGCGGCGACCGCGGTCGCCGTGCGCAGGTCGTGGAAGAGTTCCCAGCGGTCCAGGCGGTCGGCGTAGCCGGACGGCGGATCGCTCGGTGACCAGCCGCGGATCTCCTGGTTGATCGGCACGTTGCCGAAGCGGGTGATCAGGAAGGACGCGGCGACCAACGCCGGTGCGGCCGCTGCGGCGAGGCGAGCACGGTTCGTCCGCGCCGCAGCCGCTATAACGGCGGCGAGGCGAGTGCGGCTGGTCGGCGGCGCAGCCGCGATAACGGCGGCGAGGCGAGTGCGGCCCGTCGGCGCCGGTGGGCTGGAGGGCTGCTTCGGGAGCGTCAGGGTGTACCAGAGTGAGGTGACGAAGCCGAGCGCCATCAGGCTTTGCATGACGATGCTGTTCATGGACATCAGCTCGACGCGGAAGGGGAGGTGCACGGCCAGCGGCACCGCGTCGAACGTCGGCACGACGCTGAACTGGGTGTAGCCGAAGGCTCCGGCCAGGAGGCCGGTGCAGAGCAGGGCCAGCGGGCGGATCATTGCCCGTCGCCGGGCAGGGTGCGGGTCACCTGGTCGAGTAGGGCGAGGCGGCCGTCGGGGGCGAGGGTGCCGAAGGCGTAGATCTCGGCGGAGAACGTCTTGCCCTGCCGGAGCTGGGCGGTGAGCGTGTAGCGCGCGGCGGCCTGGTCGCCGGCGGTCAGGACCTGGTGGACGTCGACGGAGACCGCGGTCGCGTTGCGGCGGGCCGGGCGGGCGTGGGCGATCAGCCGGTCGCGGTCCATCAGCAGGCCGTCGTTGCGCAGGACGAAGTCCGGGACGTGGTAGCGGTCGAAGACCGTCTCGGCGGGCTCGGTGCCGAGGCCCATCTCAGCGGGATAGCGGGTCAGGTAATCGGTGAAGCTGAGCATCGGTTCCTCCAGCGACGGCAGAACTCTGACAGCGATGTCCAACATAAGCTGTGGCGCTAAGCTTGACAACCGTGTCAGAGCTATCCGGAAAGCCGGGCCGTCGGCCGCGGGCTGACGCCCAGCGCAGCCGCGCGGCGATCATCGATGCCGCGATCGAGCTGCTCGGGCGGCGCGCGGACGCCAGCATGGAGGAGATCGCGGCGGCGGCTGGGGTGGCGCGGCAGACCGTGTACGCCCACTACTCCTCACGGGAAGCGTTGCTCGTCGCGATCACTGAGCGGATCACGGCGGAGACCGTCGCCGCGCTGAACGCCATCGACGTGCGGGAAGCGGCGACCGAGGCCCTGCGCGAGTGGCTGACCGTGAGCTGGGGGATCATCGGCCGCTACCAGCTGCTGCTCACGGTTTCGCTACCCACGGGTGACACCACCGACGAGCACGAACGGCACCTGCCGATCACGGAACGGCTGACCGAGATCGTCGAGCAGGGACGCAGGACGGGCGAGTTCACCAGCGCCCACGGGACCGGCTGGCTGGTGGCCGCGACGATCAGTCTCGGACACGCCGCGGGCCAGGAGGTCACCGCCGGGCGGATGTCGCCGGAGGCGGCCGGGGCGGCGTTCCGGGAGAGCGTCCTGCGGCTCGCCCAACGCTGAGCCAGACGGCGCGGCGCAGCCAGGCGGGCGGCACACCCAAGCGGGCCAGCGCAGCCAGGCAGCGCGACGCAGCCAAGCGGGCCAGCGCAGCCAGGCAGCGCGGCCCATGCCAAGCGGTGCGGCGCGGTCAGGCGGTGCGGCGCAGGGTGTCGAGCACGAACCAGTCGTCCTCGTGGTGGACGACCGGCTCCAGTCCCGGCCGGGCGGCCAGCGCGGCGTGCACGTTGAACCCGTCGTAGTTGCCGGGGTTCTGGCGGTCGCGGAAGTGCAGGGCGACGATGTCGCCACCGACTTCCAGCCGCTCCACGATGCCGGCCAGGAAAGCCTCCAGGTCGGCGGCGGAGAGGTAGTAGAGCAGGTCACCGATGACGATCAGGTCGAACGTGCCGTCCGGCAGGTCGGCGGGAAGCAGGGCGCGCTCCACCCGGACGTTCGGCAGATCGGCGGTGTTCTGCCGAGCCTGCTGGACGGCCTCCTCGACGCTGTCGACGGCGAGGATCTCGTCGCAGCGTGGTGCCAGCATCCGGGTGAACAGGCCGATCGACGCGCCCGGCTCGTAGCATCGGCGGTAGCGCTCGCGCGGCAGGCTGGCCAGGGTGACGGCATACTTGCGCTGGTTGTGCCACTTGGTCGCGACGTCCCACGGGTCGTCCTTCGCCAGGTAGAGCCCGGTGAAGTAGTCCAGGGAGACGGTGGTCTCCGGCGGTACGGCGTCGCCCTCTGCTCGTGTCACGCCGGAATTGTGCCGAACCCGCGAGCGACGCCGTCAGCCGGGTGGTCACCGAGCGACGACGGTCAACGCGCCGACGCCGGCTTCCGCGTTGAGGTCGATCCCGCCGGGCCCGTCGCCGGTGCGCAGTTCGGTGCCGCGGTCCACCCCCTTGTCACGGTCGCCGTAGAGGGAGACGACGCCCGCACCGCGCCGGAACGCGGACCGGATCGGCACCTCGCCGTCGGTGGTGATCCGCCACTCGCGGACGCCGCCGCTCAGCACGATCGGCAGGGCGGCCCGCTGCCGGGGCAGGGCCAGGTCGAGCCGGGCGAAGCCGCCGAGCAGGTCGACCCGGTCGAGGGTGCCACCGGTCAGGTCGAGGGTGGCGTTGCGGAAGCCGCCGCGGGTCCGGATGGTCCAGTCGACCTTGTCGCTGAGCACCACGTCGATGCGGGCGGAGCCTTTCTTTCCGGTGGGTTCGATGCCGGCCCGCAGCGTCGTGCCGTCCACCTGGACACTCGGGGTCACGCCGCTGCCGCGCGGTGAGGTGATCCGGAACCAGCCGTCGGCGACCTTGCCGATCGTCACGGTGATCTCGGTGGTGTTGTCGACGAACTCGAAGACCGCGGCCTCGGGTGTGACGGGCGCCGGCGGTGGCGGGCTCGGCGGTGGGGTGCCGATGGAGACGGGCGGGTTCCCGGTCACGGCGGCGGACGGAACGGGGGTGGCCGCTCCCCCGGCGAAGATGGGCGGGGCGGGCGTTTCGGCGGTGGGCCGGAAGAGCACCCAGGCCACGGTGGCGCCGACGGCGAGCAGAGCGGCGAGGACCAGGGCGGATCTGCCGAGCGAGCGGCCGGGCCGCACGCCCGCCGGGATCTCCACGGTGACGCGATCGGGCGAGGAGCGGAATCCTCCGGCCGGCGGCCCGGCCGGGTCCGGGCCGGCCAGCGCGTGCCAGGGCGGCGCGGTCCGGTCCGGTTCGGTGCCGGGCAGCTCGTAGTGGTCGGCCGCCGGCCCGAGGCGCTGCGGCGCGTCAGGCCAGTAGTCGGCGATGTTCGGCACTTCCGGCCCCGCGGCCCCGCCGGCCGAAGACGAGACATCCGGAACAACGCCCGAAGGCGGAAGATCCGAAGTGTCTGTTGAGGGCGAAGTGTCGGCTGACGTGGCGGGTACGGATCGGGCATCGGCAACTGGACTGTCCACGCGCTCTCCTCGGTGCGGCCACCCGCCGCCGAAGGGAAGCGGAGGCGGTTCCGCAACGGGATACGGACGCGAGGTCCGATCGGTTCGACTGGGATCGCTCCCAAATCAATTGTCGGCGAACAACCCCTTGCCCTCCGTCACCAATACCGGTAGATCATTATCAAAACATTAAGTCGTCTGCAGAGAGTGAATTTGATGCCGGAAGACGAAACCCGGGACGGGCTCCGGGTCGGTGGCTGGGTTCCGCCCTATTCAGCGGACGGCTCGGCGCCTTCCCCACGGATCCGCCCGGCGGCACGACCGGCTCTTCCCCGCGGCGCCGAGCGCCGCGCTCTCGGTCCCGGCCGGAGCCGCGCGACACCGTCCCGCACCCGCCTGCTGGTGGCCGCCGCCCTGGCCCTCGGGTGCGCCACCGCCGCCGCGGTCACCTTCGCCCTCGACGGCGACGAGAGCCCCGCGCAGGTCTCGGCGCAGACCGAGTTCGTCTGGCCACCGGTGCCCGCCTCGTCGGCGGCGTCCCCCGCCCCGACCGGCACCATCTCGCTGCTGCCCAAGCCGAGCGCCACCAGCGCGTCCAAGCCGGTGACGCCGTCCTCACCGGCCGGCACGACGCACGGCAGGTCCCACCGACCGAGCCCGGCGAAACCCTCCGCGTCGCGCACCCCGTCCCCGGCGGCACCCTCGCTGGCCGCCGGGTCCACGGTCGGGCTGGAGGCGGCCGGCCACCCCGGCGTCCGGGTGCGGCACCGGGAGTTCCGGGGCCGGCTCGACCCGGTCGCCGCCACGAGCAGCGAGGTGGACCGTGCCGACTCCCGGTTCGCCGTGCGCCCCGGCCTGGCGAATGCGAACTGCTTCTCTTTGGAATCAGTAAACTTTCCCGGATATTTTCTCCGGCACCGGAACTTCGAAATCCGGCTGGACCGTTCCGACCGCACGGAACTGTTCGATCAGGACGCCACTTTCTGCACGGTCGCCATTCAGGGGAACTCCGCCCTGGCGTTGCGCGCCGTCAATTATCCGGGCCATCACGTGGTCGCCGACGGCGACCGGCTCGTTCTCCGCGAGGGCGCCGCGGAGACGGCGACCGGGTTCATGCCCCGGTCGCCGCTCTGACGTGGTGCCCCGGCCAGGGCCCTCCGGCCGGGGCATCACCCGTCAGTCCCGTCGCAGGACCACCACGCCGCGCGGTTCCAGCGTCGCCGGGGCGCCGGCCAGGTCACCGAGGTCGACCGGCAGGTCGGTGCGGTTGATCAGGAACCAGTGGTCGCCCCGGACGGCCAGCTCCACCGGCCCGCGCAGGCCGGGCGGCAGCTCGCTGCCGACCCCGGCCGGGGCCAGCAGGTCCGGCAGCACGCTGGTCAGCCCGTCCGGGCCGAGCCGGGTGGAGATGTACGCCGCCGTCCCCTCCCCCACCGCACGACGGGTGATCGCCGCCCGTTCCGCCTGCTCACCCGTCTTGTACCGGGCGATGACCTCGGTGTCGCCGGCGACGTCGATCCGGTCGGTCCAGAGCGTGCCGGTGGTGCCGTTGTCCAGTTCCACGCTCTCCGCGTCGAGCAGCGGCGCGAACTCCTCGATCCGGATGCCGAGCAGGTCCCGCAGCGCGCCCGGATATCCGCCTAGCCACACGTGGTCGTTCTCGTCCACGATCCCGGAGAAGTACGTGGTGATCAGGTGCCCACCACCGGTCACGTACGCGGTGAGCCGCTCCGCCAGCGCGCCCGGCACGACGTGCAGGATCGGCGCGATCAGCACCCGGTAACTCTCCAGCGGCCCGCCGGTCGGCACCACGTCCACGCGCACACCCTGGTTGAGCAGCGCGGTGTACCAGTCCAGGGCCTCCTGCCGGTAGCGCAGCCGGTCGCTCGGGTGTGAGTCGTGCTCGGACACCCACCACGACTCCCAGTCGAAGACGATCCCGACCTCGGCGCGGCGGCGCTCGGAACCGGCCACCGGGGCCAGCTCCCGCAGCCGTTCGCCCAGCTCGGTGACCGCCCGGAAGACCGCGCTGTCGCGGCCCGCGTGCGGCAGCATCGCCGAGTGGTACTTCTCCGCGCCGGCCTTCGACTGCCGCCACTGGAAGAAGCAGACCGCGTCGGCGCCGTGCGCCACGTGGGTGAGCGAGTCGCGGGCCAGCTCGCCGGGCTTCTTCGCCAGGTTGACCGGCTGCCAGTTGACCGCGCTGGTCGAGTGCTCCATCAGGAACCAGGGCCGGCCGCCGGCGATGTTGCCGGTCAGGTTGGCCGAGAAGGAGAGCTCGTCGCGGGCCTGCGGGCCGGGCACCACGTAGTGGTCGTTCGAGACGAAGTCGACCTCGGCCGCCCAGTCGGCGTAGTTCATCGGGTTCATCAGGCCCATCACCATGAAGTTCGTGGTGACCGGCACGTCCGGGGTGATCTCCCGGAGCAGGTCGCGCTCGGCCCGCAGGTGGTCCTTGAGCGCGTCCGAGGAGAACCGTTTGAAGTCGAGCTGCTGGGTCGGGTTCGGGTGCGAGGCGGCGATCCTCGGCGGCAGGATCTCGTCGAAGGTGTCGTAGCGCTGGGACCAGAATGCGGTGCCCCAGGCGTCGTTCAGCGCCTCGATCGTGTCGTAGCGGCGGCGCAGCCAGTCGCGGAAGGCGACCGCCGCGTCGTCGGAGTAGTCGTAGACGTTGTGGCAGCCCAGCTCGTTGTTGACGTGCCAGGCGACCAGCGCCGGGTGGTCGGCATAGCGGGTGGCGAGGGCCCGGACCAGCGCCAGCGCGTGCCGGCGGAAGACCGGTGAGGTGGGCCGCCAGTGCTGCCGGGCGCCCGGCCACACTGTCTCGCCCTGCCGGTTGACCGGGAGGATCTCCGGGTGCTTCGCGGTCAGCCACGGCGGCGGTGAGGCGGTCGCGGTGGCCAGGTCGACCGAGATGCCGCCGGCGTGCAGCAGGTCCATCACCTCGTCCAGCCACGCGAAGTCGTACTCGCCCTCCCGGGGCTGCAGCCGCGCCCAGGAGAAGATCGCCAGGGAGACGACGGTGACGCCGGCCTCGCGCATCGCCCGTACGTCGTCGTCCCAGACCTCGCGTGGCCACTGCTCGGGGTTGTAGTCGGCGCCGAACTCCAGACGCGCCGCTCCGGCGCGGCGGAGCCAGCGCCGGAGCGGTTGAACGTTGCTCGATGTCATTTAATCGTGAAGCCCTGTTCCTGGCCGTACTTGACCGATGCGTCCTGCCAGGACTTGAGTCCGTCCTGCAGGGTTCCCTGCCCGAGATAGGCCTTACCCACGGTGTCGCCGTAGACACTGTTGGCGTAGACCTGGAACGGCAGGTACGACCAGCCGGGGACGACCTGCCCGGCGGACGCGGCGAGAACCTCGTTGACCTTCTGGCCGCCGAAGTACGGGAACTCCTTGCCCACGAACTCCGGCGAGCTGAGCTCCTTGGTGGTGGCCGGGAACGCGCCGTTCGCGGAACGGGTGGCGGCGCCCTCCTCCACGGTCGCGTACTTGACGAAGGCGTACGCAAGGGTTTTGTTGGTGGCCTTCTCCGGGATGGCGATGGAGCTGCCGCCGTTCTCGGAGGTGGCCTTGCCACCGGCCTCCCATTGCGGCATCGGCGCGACCCGCCACTTGCCGTTGCCCGCCTTCACGCCGGACTCCAGGTTGGCCGGCATCCAGGCGCCGATCACCAGGGAGGCGATGGTGCCGTCGGCGAGGCCCTGGTACCAGCCCTCGCTCCAGCCGGGGACCGGGCTGAGCAGCTTCTTGTCGATCAGCGGCTGCCACATGCTGGTGAACTTCTGCGTACCGGGGTCGGCGAAGTTGACGCCGACGTTGGTGCCGTCGACGGTGTACGGCTTGCCGCCCGCCTGCCAGATCATGCTGGTGGTGAAGCCGGCGTCGCCGCTGTCGCTGGTGATGTAGGCCTTCGGGTCGGCGGCGTGCAGCTTCTCCGCGGCCGCCGCGTACTCCGCCCAGGTGGCCGGCACGGCGATGCCGTGCTTGTCGAAGACCTCCTTGTTGTAGAAGAGCGCCATCGGGCCGGAGTCCATCGGCAGGCCGTAGATCGCCTTGCCGGCGTGCACCGAGTTCCAGGTGCCCGGCGTGAACGTGCCGTCCAGTCCGGCCGCGCCGAACGTGTTCAGGTCGGTGACGTTCTTGGCGAGGGCGAACTGCGGCAGCGCGAAGTACTCGATCTGCGCCACGTCCGGGATCCCGGTGCCGGCCTGGATCGCGTTCTGCAGTGCGGTGTACGCGTCGTTGCCGGTGCCGGAGTTGACCAGCTCCACCTTGACCTTGGGGTACTTCTTCTGGAAGTCGGCGACGACCTGCTTGAGGGTCGGCTCCCAGGCCCAGACCTTGATGCTGCCACCGGCTTCCAGGGCGGCCGTCACGTCCGCCTCGGAGACGGTGGTGCCGGCCGCGCCGCCGTTGTCGGCGTCGTCGGAGCCGCCGCAGCCGGCGGCCAGGAGGGTTATCGACAGGGCGGCGCCGAGGAGCGCGCGCCGGCGGGTGATCATCATGGGCGCTTCCCTTCTTCGGGACGGGGGTACTACTGCTTGACGCTTCCCGCGGCGAGACCCGACTGCCAGTAACGCTGGAGCAGCAGGAACGCCACGATGAGCGGGACGATGGTGAGCAGCGAACCGGTGATCACGAGGTGGTAGACGACGTCCCCGCCGACCGTGGTGGACTGTTCGTTCCACGCGTAGAGGCCGAGGGTGAGCGGGAACAGGTCGGGGTCCTTCAGCATGATCAGCGGCAGGAAGAAGTTGTTCCAGGTGGCCACGGTGTTGAACAGCAGCACGGTGACGAAACCCGGCGCGAGCAGCGGCAGGGCCAGCTTGAAGAAGATCCGGAACTCGCCGGCCCCGTCCACCCGGGCCGACTCGAGGATCTCGTCGGGCACCGCCTCGGCGGAGTAGGTCCACATCAGGTAGAGGCCGAACGGCGACACCAGCGACGGGATGATGATCGCCCACGGGGTGTCGGTGAGCCCCATCTTGGCGAACATCAGGAAGGTGGGCACGGCGAGCGCGGTCGGCGGGACCGCGATCCCGCCGAGGATCAGGGCGAAGACCGCCTTGCGGCCGCGGAAGTCGAACTTGGCCAGCCCGTACCCGGCCAGCGCGGCCAGCAGGGTCGCACCGCCCGCCCCGACGATCACGTAGAGCAGGGTGTTGAGCAGCCAGCGGCCGAAGATCCCGTCCTGGTAGGCGAAGGTGTCGGCGATGTTGGTGAACAGCGCGAAGTCCCCGGCGAACCAGAGGCCGAACGAGTCGAACAGGCCCTCCTGCGTCTTGGTCGCGCTGATCAGCAGCCACACCAGCGGCAGCAGGCTGTAGACCAGCGCCACCAGGGTGACCAGGGTGAGGGTGAGGCTGCGAGGGCGTCTGGCGCTGCGCGCCGACGCGCGGATGGTGGGCGCGGCGGTCATCGCAGGCTCCGGCGCTGGAAGAGGTACGCCACCAGCATGGTCACCAGCCCCATCACCAGGGCGATGGTTGCCGAGTAGTTGACCTGCTGTCCGGTGAAGGACAACTGGTACGCGTAGATGTTCGGGGTGAAGTAGGTGGTGATCGAGTTCGGCGCGATGGTGTCCAGGATCTGCGGCTCGTTGAAGAGCTGGAAACTGCCGATGATCGAGAAGATGGTGGCGACGACCAGCGGCCCGCGCAGCGCCGGCAGCTTGATCGCCCGGATGATGCGGAACTGGCCGGCGCCGTCGATCGCCGCCGCCTCGTAGAGCGCGGTGTCCACCACCCGCAGTCCCGAGTACAGGATGATCATGTTGTAGCCGACGAACTCCCAGGTCACGATGTTGCCGATCGCGGCG
Source organism: Actinoplanes sp. NPDC024001 (assembly GCF_040638955.1). Classification (NCBI taxonomy): domain Bacteria; kingdom Bacillati; phylum Actinomycetota; class Actinomycetes; order Micromonosporales; family Micromonosporaceae; genus Actinoplanes; species Actinoplanes sp. NPDC024001. Next base: position 6,605 of record NZ_JBEZZB010000016.1, on the reverse strand, counting down.
AGGATCAGGTCGGGGGCGAGCGGGTCGGGCAGCGTGACGCCGAACGCCTCGTTGATGTTGCCGACCAGCCCGATCCGGGTGCCGTAGAGGAAGCCCCACATCAGGGTGGCGACCACGGCGGGCACCGCGTACGGAAGGAAGACCGAGATCCGGAAGAAGCCGGCGCCGTAGAGCCGGCCGCTGTCGATGGCGAGCGCGATCAGCAGCGCCAGGAAGAGCATGATCGGCACCTGGACCAGCAGGAAGAGGCCGACCCGGGTCAGCGCCTCCCAGAACTGCGGGTCGCTGAACGCCTTGGTGTAGTTCTCCAGGCCGACGAAGGCGGTGCCGCCGACCAGTTGGGTGCGGTAGACGCTGAGGTACGCCGAGTATCCGATCGGCGCGAGGAAGACCAGCGCGAACACCGCGAGGAACGGCCCGGTGAAGCTCCAGCCGATCCAGGAACGCCGCGTCAAACCGCCGCCCCTTTCCCATCGATGTTTACGTTAACAATTTCGGTCACGTGACGTGATGTTTACGTAAACGTGTGTGCCGTATAGTGGCACGCGTCACCAAAGCGGTCAAGGTTCGCGGGGAGCCAACCATCGATACTCAGCGCCTCCGCGCCGGCTCGGACGTCCCGGGCGGGCGCCGCAAGCAGCGCGTCTCCATGGCCGACGTGGCCCGGCTCGCCGGGGTCTCCTCGCAGACCGTGTCCCGCGTGGCCAACGGCCAGCCCGGCGTCGTCGAGTCCACCCGCGAGCAGGTCCTCACGGCCATGCGGGAGCTCGGCTACCGGCCCAACAGCGCGGCCCGCTCGTTGCGGTACGGCCGGTTCAACACCATCGGCGTGATCCTTTTCGGCCTCTCGTCCACCGGCAACAGCCGCACGGTCGAGGCGATCGCCACCCACGCCGCCGCCGAGGGTTACGCGATAACGCTGATCCCGGTCGGCATGCCCACCCAGGACAACGTGCTCGGCGCGTTCACCAGGATGGGCGAGCTGGCCGTCGACGGCGTCATCGTGATCATCGAGGTGCACCTGCTGGACGCCACCGCGGTGGCCCTGCCGCCCGGCGTGCACGTGGTGGTGGTCGACTCCGACGCCGGCGACCGCTACCCGGTGGTCGACACCGACCAGGCCGACGGGGCCCGGCAGGCGGTGCAGCACCTGCTGGAGCTCGGGCACCGTACGGTCTGGCACCTGGCCGGGCCGGCCGAGTCGTTCGCCGCCGAGCGCCGGGCCGGCGCCTGGCGTGCCGTGCTGGAGGAGGCGGGCCGGCCGGTGCCGCCGGTCGAGCGCGGTGACTGGTCCGCCGACTCCGGTTACCGGGCCGGGCTGCGGCTGGCCGGCATGCCCGACTGCACCGCCGTCTTCGCCGCCAACGACCAGATGGCGCTCGGCGTGCTGCGCGCCCTGCACGAGTGCGGCCGGCGGGTGCCGCAGGACGTGAGCGTGGTGGGCTTCGACGACATCGCGGACGCCGGGTCCTACCTGCCGCCGCTGACCACCGTGCACCAGGACTTCGCCGAGGTGGGCCGGCGCTGCGTGCGCTCCCTGCTCGACCAGATCCACGACGGCCCGGCCGCGCCCGGCACCGACCTGGTGCCGACCACGCTGATCGTGAGAGGCAGCACAGCACCGGCCAGGCCTTGACCCGTGGGTGGAGGCTGACAGGGATGGCCTCGACACGGAGGGTGATCTCCATGACGCGCAAGACCGACAGCAGCAGCGACATCCTGGAACGCGCCCGGTCCGCGACCGACACCGCCACGGCCGGCCGGGTCTTCGGCACCCCGGTGGAGAAGGACGGTGTCCTGATCCTGCCGGTGGCCGTGGTCAGCGGCGGCGGTGGGGGCGGCTCCGGCAGTGGCCGGGCGGCCGCCGCCGTCAGGGCGGCGGAGGGCGACACAACGGCCGACGACAGCGCGGCGGAGAACGGCAAGCAACCCGACGGCGAGGGCTCCGGCGGCGGTTTCGGCTTCTCCGCCCGGCCGGCCGGCGTCTACGTGATCAAGAACGGCTCGGTGTCCTGGCAGCCCGCCGTGGACGTCAACAAGATCGTCGCGGGCGGCCAGCTCGCCCTGATCGTCGCCCTGCTGGTGATCCGCTCGATAGTGAAGAAGCGCCGCCACCACTGACCACCGTGGGGGAGTTCGGGTGCGGTACCCGAACTCCCCCACCGTCAGGGTTCGGGGTACCGGGCCACGCGCAGGCGGCGGGCGAAGACCGCCAGGGTGACACCGGCGCAGAGCAGCCAGACCACGGCCGCGTGGCCGAGACCGCGCCAGACCATGTCGGCCGACCCGCCGTCGATCGCGTACGTCCCGATCTCGCGGGCCGACCAGAACGGCATGAATTTGGCGACCAGCCCGGCCGGGTCGGCCAGCATCTGCACCGCGCAGACGCTCAGCAGCGCCAGCGCCCCCTCCAGCTCGCGCGGCAGCAGCGCACCGACCAGGCTGCCGAACGGCGCCGCCACCAGCGCGGTCACCAGCATCATCAGACCGGCCGCCCACGGGTGCAGGATGTCCTGGTCCAGGCCGGCGAGCGCCCAGTAACCCAGGGCCAGCGCCGCTCCCGCGCCGCTCATCGCGATCAGCCGGCCACCGATGATGTCGGCCACCGACGCGCCGGACAGCCGCAGCCGCGGGTCGACGCCGCGGGCCGCGTTCACCACGAACAGCGTCAGCGTGGAGACGGCCCAGCCGATGCCGAGGGTCAACATCCGGGTCGACTGCCCGGCCAGGTCGCGGCGGACCAGGTAGAACCAGAGCGGCAGCGAGATCAGCAGGAGCAGGGCGGTCCACCGCCGGCTCATCTCCCGGGCCGACAGCCCGGCCACCACCAGCGCGGTCATCGCTCTCCTCCCACCGCGCCCAGGTCGAGCACGTGATCGACGTTGCGCAGCTCGTGCAGCAGGTGGGTGACGACCACGACCGCCCGGCCGGCCTCCCGCCAGGCCCGGACCTGCTGCCAGAAATCCAGGTACGACCCCTGGTCGAAGCCCTGGTAGGGCTCGTCGAGCAGGAGCAGGTCGGGCCCGTGCAGCTCGCCGAGGACCAGGTTGAGTTTCTGCCGGGTGCCGCCGGAGAGCTGCTGCACCGGCTGCCCCGGGCTGGGCCGCCAGGCGAGACGGGCGGCCAGGTGGGTGCCGGTGGAGCGCGCCTTGCGGGGCACCATGCCGGCGGCCGCGCCGAAGAGGGTGAAGTGTTCCTCGGCGGTGAGCCACCCGGCCGTGCCGCCGTCCTGCGGCACGAAGCCGACCCGGCGCGTGCGGTGCACGGTGCCGCTGTCCGGCAGGGTCAGCCCGGCACAGATCCGCAGCAGGGTCGACTTGCCGCAGCCGTTGGCGCCGACGATCGCGGCGACCTCACCGCCGCGCACGGTCAGATCGACACCGGAGAAGACGGTACGCCGCCGGTACCGCTTGGCGACCCCGGTCAGCCGCAACATGACCGGGCCGGCCTCGTACCGCGGCTGGGTGACCGTGGTGGCCTGCAGCTCGGTGACCAGGTGCCGGGCATAGAGGTGGGCGGGACCGAAGAGCCGGCCCGGGTCGGTGCCGTGCTCGCCGGCCTGCTCGGCGGTCTCGGCGCTGAGCCGGCGGGCCCGCTCGGGCTGCAGGCCGAGCCGAACCAGTTCCTCCTCGAAGCGAAGGGGCCAGTCGCTCATCGGGCGACCTCGGGCGAGCCGACCAGGGAGTCGACGCCGTCGCGGAACCGGCGCCACTCGTCGGCCTGCGCGGCCAGCAGGTCCTGCCCGGCCGGGGTGATCGCGTAGTACTTACGGCGCGGGCCGGCGTCCGACGGCGCCCAGCTCGGCTCGGCCAGACCCTGCTGTTCCAGCCGGAGCAGGGCCGGGTAGAGCGTGCCGCCGGGCACGTCGGCGACGCCCGCCGCGGCCAGCCGCTGGGCCAGCCCATACCCGTAATCGGCCTGGTCGCGCAGCATGGCGAGCAGGCACAGGTCGAGGAAGCCGTGCAACCACGGTCGTGGAGTCATGTAGGCAGACTAACTGCTTACCAGTCCGCCTACCTAGTGGGGGCTACCCTTGATCCGGCCGGAAAAAGAGTTCGGAGTTCGAGTGCACAAACCACGGCCGGGCCGCATTGAAGAGGGTGTGACCTTCGAGCAATTCGCGGTGGCCCGCCTCCCGAGCCTGCTGCGGTACGCGGTCGTCCTCACCGGCGACCGCGACCTGGCGCAGGACGTCGTCCAGGAGGTGCTGGCCCGAACCCAGGTCAAGTGGAAGCGGATCAGCGACGCCGACTCACCGGAGGCGTACGTGCGACGGATGGTGCTCAACGAGTACCTCTCCTGGCGGCGCAGCTGGGCCGCCCGGCACGTGCACGCCGCCGGGGAACGGCTGGTCGAGATCGACGACGCCCGCGGCGGGGTCCGTGACCACGCCGACGGGGTGGTCGAGGCGGACGCGCTGTGGAACCGCCTGGCCCTGCTGGGCCGCCGGCAACGAGCCGTCCTGGTGCTGCGCTACTACGAGCAGCTGGAGGACGACGCGATCGCCGACCTGCTCGGCTGCAGCCCGGCCACGGTGCGCAGCCACGCGTCGAAGGCACTGAAGACACTCCGGCTCACCTCCGAGCGGGAGCTGCGGGAATACGCCGAGGAGAGGTCGTGACCGAGCACGGAGACCGGCTGCGCGAAGCCTTCGAAACACACGAGAACCAGACGCCTGATCCGGCATTGGTCTATGCCCGGGTCGAGGCGCTGGCGCGCAAGCACAAGTGGCGCCGCCGTGGCGTCCAGGCGGCCGGTGGTGCGGTACTCAGCGCCGGCCTGATCGCCGGCGTGGCGAACCTGCCCGCCATTCTTCCGGGCGGCCCGGCCGCAACGGTGCCGGTCGCGATCCTCCCGGCCGCCGCCCCGTCGGCGTCGGCCACCCCGCCGACCGAGGCCGAGCTGCAGGAGCGCTGGGACGCCTACTTCGGCGCCGGGTACAACTACACCACCGCGGTGGAGCTGGCGAAGCTCTGGCAGATGGAGGAGAACATCGGGCTGGTCAAGGCGGAGGCCGGGCGGCGGCTGCTGGCCGGCGAGACGCTGCCGCTGAGGCCGCTGCCGGAGGCGGAGGTCTCCGAGGAGCCGATCGACCCGGAGACGAACAAGCGGTTCGACGCCTTCTTCAACGCCGGCTACACCTGGGACGAGGCGGTCAAGCTGGCGAAACTGTGGAAGCTGGACGACCCCGCCGACGCCAAGATCGAGGCCGGCAAGCGGCTGCTGGAGGGCAAGAAGCTGCCGGTCAAGCCGGAGCCGGCGAACGTGGCGGAGGCCAAGAAGGCCCAGAAGGCGAACGCCTTCTGGGAGGCCGGGTACGACTACAAGGACGCCGAGCAGCTCGCGAAGCTCTGGAAGCTGGACGACACGTTCGAGGCCAAGGTCATGGCCGGGGCGAAGCTCCTGGCCGGCGAGACCCTGCCGATCCAGCCGTGACCGCCCGCCTGCGCCGGCGTATCGGCTTCGAGATCGAGCTGATGGCGCCACCCGGCGTCAGCCGGCGCACGCTCGCGTTCGACCTGGCCGGACGGTGCGGGGGCACCGTCCGGCCGGTCTGGCACCACGACAGCGAACCGTCCCTGGTCCCCGGCCTGGGGCGGTTCCTGCATCTGACCCAGGCGTTCGAGGTGCGCCGCCCGGACGGCGCGCTGCTCTGCACGCTGGCCGACGACGTCACGCTGCTCGCCGGGCTGGCCCCGAGCGCCCCGGCGATCCCCGGCTGGTTCCGGATCCTCACCGACGACCGGCGGCTGCTGCGGCTGCTCGCCGCGCAGTGCGACCCGGGCGGCAGCCTGAAAGGCGTGCTCGACCCGGCGGCCCGGCTGTGGGACACCGCGGTGCAGCGGCACGGCCCGGTCTACCGGCTCGACGACGAGGGCGGCGCGACGATCGCCCTGGCGGCGCCGCTGACCGGGGAGCGGGAGCGGCCCTGCGAGGTGATCACCCCGCCCCTGGCCTCCGACCACCACAAGGCCCTCGCCGAGCTGCTCGAACCGGCACGCGAGCTGGGCTTCACCGTGCCCCGCGAGGCGGCCGTGCACCTGCACCTGGACGGCGGCCCGTTCCGCGAGCCGGCCGCCCTGGCGAACCTGGTGCGGCTGTTCGCCTACTGGCGGGAGCCGCTGCGGGCGCTGCTGGCCACGAATCCGGCCTGCCGCCGCCTCGCGCCGCTGCCCGGCGAGCTGGTGGCGGCCGTGTCCGGCACCCCGACGACCGAGCAGCTGCGGCGGGCGGCGAAGGACGGCGGGCTCACCAAGTTCTTCGACGTCAACCTGACCCAGGTGCTGACCGACACCCCGCCGGTGCGCGACACCGTGGAGATCCGGATCCTGCCCGGCGCGATCGACGCCGGCGAGATCGTGGACCGGGCCGCGCTGGCCGAGCTGCTGGTGGAGCGCTGCCTGGCCGCGGAGCCGGTCCCGCCCGCCCCGGAGGACCCGCAGGACGCCGCGGCGGGGCTGCTGGAGCTGGCCGCCGAGGCGCTCGCCTCACGGGATCAGGTCGGTTAGCTGTACTGACCACGGACGTTGGTGACGGGGAGATCTTGAAATAGGCGAGGGCCTTCGGGTTCGGTGTGGATTGCGACGTCCTACCCCGAACCTGCG